>CANRBX010000009.1 GCA_947628955.1 uncultured Lachnospiraceae bacterium
TCTGTCATGCCCGGATCTATCGGCTCGCTCTGCGATCCCTGCGGGTCATCAACGCTCGGATCTGTCGTCCCATCCGCCACGCCTGGATCTATCACCACATCCGTCATGCCCGGATCTATCAGTTCACTCGTCATACCCGGATTTATCTCTTCATTTGTCATGCCTGGATCCACCGACCCGTCCGCCACGCCCGGATCTATCTCTTCATTTGTCATACCCGGATCTATCGGCTCGTTCGTCATGCCTGGATCTATCAGCTCATTCTGCGGCTCCTGCGGGATGTCTTCTCCCTGCGGAGCGGCTCCTTCCCCGTTTCCCTGAGCTTCTGTATCCGGGGCCTGTGTATCAGACTCAGGCGCCTGCAGAGGCTGATAGGAAGCAGTGATTTTTAATTTCTTCTCCGGCATCTTCAGAGTCGTCTCCGCGCCGAGCGGATCTGCGACAGCAACGTCCTCAGCATCCACTTTCCATCCGGCGAATTCCATGCCCTCCTCAGGCATATCCGCCTTCAGTTTCACTTCCGTATCGACCGGATAATATGCAACATCCAGTTTTTCTTCCTCTTCCGTATATTCTTTGTGTCCGCCGATTCCTTCCTCTGCCGATGAAGTGCCTCCCTCCACCGTCAGTATATAACCGGCCAGAACAAGCTCCAGCGTACTGCCGTCCTCCGTCAGACCTGCCTGATATGCCCTGTCCTCTGTCTCGTTCTTCCACGTCGTCGGATCCTCCAGCACGACCGGCTCCCCATCCAACGCGACTGCCGGAGCGGCGATATTAAACAGGCTGTCCTCCGGAAACAGCACCGTATCCGGTTCCAGCCCTGCCGCTGCATCGTAAGATATCGCAAGCGCCTGCAGTGCCGGAAGACAGACCATCATGCACGCAAGCAGAAATCCCGATAACCTCTTCCATGTTTTCTTCATAGTCGACCCCTTCCTCTCCTTTTGTCTGTCCGACAAGATCACTCTCTGTATTGTGATTATAGCACAGACTGTTTCAGAAACAATGAATGGTTTCCGGTAGTTTTCTTAAGACTTTTCTAAGAAAATCAGTTAGAAACCGCCTCTCCGATTCAGGAATGGGAAAACGGAACTATATGATAACAGGAAGGGCTTTCATGCTCCGGCATGACAAGTTCCTTCCTGTCGTATCAGAAATGGCCGCCTGCACCGTTTCTCTGTGCAGGTTATTTTTGTGCAGCGCCTCAGCGGATCGCGGTCACCTCATAGTCCTGATCCTCAACTGCCTTCTTCAGGACATCATCCGCCACCGCGGCACTCATCTTCACAACCGCAGTCCCTGCCTCATGACTAACGATCGCCTCATCCACCCCCTGCAGAGCCTCCAGGCACTTCTTCACGCGCGCCTCACAGTGTCCGCACATCATTCCCTTGATCTCCATTGTTTTTTCCATTTCCTTTTGCTCCTTTCGCTTGTTATGTTTTATTTTTCTGTCTCTGGATGTATTATACATAGAAAACAGATTCAGACGCAGTGCATTTGTCACGACGCAGAAGCTGGACAGGCTCATCGCCGCCGCGCCGAACATCGGGTTCAGCTTCCACCCGAACAGAGGATACCACAGTCCCGCCGCCAGCGGAATCCCGATTATATTATAGAAGAAAGCCCAGAATAAATTTTCATGGATGTTGCGCAGCGCGGCGCGGCTCAGGCGGATGGCCGCAGGCACGTCAAGCAGGCGGCTCTTCATCAGGACCACGTCGGCCGCATCGATCGCGATATCCGTCCCTGCGCCGATCGCGATGCCGATATCGGCTCTCGTCAGGGCCGGCGCGTCATTTATTCCGTCGCCAACCATCGCCACTTTCCCGCGGCGGCTCAGGGAGCGGATCACGCTCTCCTTGCCATCCGGAAGCACCCCGGCTATCACCTCGTCGACCCCGGAAAGCGCGCCGATCGCCCGCGCCGTGCGCTCATTGTCCCCGGTCAGCATCACAACACGGATCCCCATATTCTGAAGCTCCCGAACCGCCTGCGCGCTGTCCTCCTTAATGACGTCGGCCACCGCGATAACTCCGAGCAGCTCCCCGTCCTCGCTGAAAAACAGGGGCGTTTTCCCCTCGGCGGAAAGCGAGGCGGCTTTCTCCTCCATCACGCCGGGAATCCCGGCCTTCGTGCGGATAAACGCCAGATTTCCTCCCGCCAGCAGATGCCCGTCGCAGCTCCCGCTCAGGCCGTTTCCGGGAAGCGCCCGGAAATCGCTGACCTCCCGCACAGGAACCTCGCGCTCCTGCGCGAGCGCAAGCACCGCCTTTGCCAGAGGATGCTCGCTTCTGCGCTCCAGGGCAAGCGCCGCGGAAATCAGCCGTTCCCCGCTTCCCCCGTCTGCCGGAAGAATGTCCGTAACCTTGGGTTCTCCGCTTGTGATCGTCCCCGTCTTATCCAGAGCGACGATTTCCACCTTTCCGGTCTCTTCCAGCGAGACGGCCGTTTTGAACAGGATCCCGTGTCTCGCACCCATGCCGTTGCCGACCATGATCGCCACCGGCGTCGCAAGCCCCAGTGCGCACGGGCAGCTGATCACGAGCACCGATATTCCCCGGGCCAGGGCAAATCCGACGCTCTGTCCGGCCAGAAGCCAGACCACGATCGTCACGGCCGCAACCGCGATGACCGCCGGAACAAACACGCCGGATACGCGGTCTGCCACCTTGGCGATCGGCGCCTTTGTCGCGGCTGCGTCGCTGACCATCTGAATAATCTGCGAAAGCGTCGTATCCTCGCCCACGCGCGTGGCTTCGCAGGTGAGGAAGCCGGACTGATTCAGGGTTGCCGCCGAGACGCTGTCCCCCGCCGCCTTGTCGACCGGAATGCTCTCCCCCGTCAGGGCGGACTCGTTGACCGCGCTGCTTCCCTCGACGACAATGCCGTCCACCGGAATGTTTTCACCGGGACGCACCACAAAACGGTCTCCGATGCGTACCTGTCCGATATCCACCTCGGTCTCAGCCCCGTCGCGGATAATCGTGGCCGTCTTCGGCGCGAGCTTCATCAGCCCCTTCAGCGCATCCGTCGTCTTTCCCTTCGAGCGCGCTTCCAGCATCTTCCCGACCGTGATCAGCGTCAGGATCATCGCCGCCGATTCAAAGTAAAACTCATGCATGTAACCCATCGCCGCGGCGGAGTCTCCGCGCATCTGCGCATCTGTCATCGCAAACAGCGCATAGACGCTGTACACAAAGGATGCGCCGGAGCCCAGCGCCACAAGCGTATCCATGTTGGGGGCGCCGTGAAGCACTCCCTTCGTGCCGCTTATAAAAAATTTCTGGTTGATCACCATGATCGCAATGGTGAACAGAAGCTGGATCAGACCCAGCGCAATGTGGTTATGCGCCAGCCGCTGCGGCAGCGGCCAGCCCCACATCATATGGCCCATCGAAACGTACATCATCGGTATCAGCAGGCAAAGAGAGGCCGCCAGCCTGCGCTTCATCGCCGGTGTCTCATGGTCTGCCAGCGCGTCCTCCGCACCGGCAGACGCCGTGCTGCCCTGTGCCGCGCGCTTCGCCGCACCCTTAAGCGCGGCTCCGTATCCGGCGTCTGTCACCGCACGGATGACCGCCTCCGGGGAAGCGCTTCCCTCTACGCCCATTGAATTTGTCAGCAGGCTGACCGAACAGGCCGTCACCCCGGGCACCTTCCGGACCGCCTTTTCCACCCTGGCGCTGCAGGCCGCACAGCTCATGCCCGTTACCGTATATTGTTCCATCTGAACATCTCCTTCATCCAAAATGCTGCGCCCCGGCGGCGCAGGAGAGAAAATCCGAAAACTGCCGAAAGCGACGCCGTTTCCGGACGCTCCCGGAAAACCCAACGGATCCTCCGGGCCGCTATATACCCCCCATGGGTATTTTTCTCATTTCCTATCATATACCTGCTCCGGACAGATTGCAAGTACTTTTTTTACATTTCCTTTATATTCCGGATGGAAGCTTTGCAGAGAACAAAGCAGGCAGGCCCGCTTCAGCAGGAAGGTCTTTTCCCGCCAACAAAAAAAAGTGTGCTCTGCACACTTTCTGATACTCCTGCAATTCTGACGTCCGCCGGTTCAGCGGCTCAACTCACGCAATCGCGTACTTCTCCAACACCTTTCCAAAAAAATGATCCTCCGGCGAATAGATCACTGTCAGCGGCTTCGTCAGATCCATACTCATGACTCCAAGAAGCGACTTGGCGTCAACGATCACTCTGTTATAAAATATGTCAACGTCGAATTCGCATTTCGAAGCCTCCCTGACAAATTCTCTGACGTCATTGACCGCGCTGAGCCGGATTTTCTTCTCCAACATTACAATTCCTCCTTGCATCAATACCAGAACATGACTTTTCTCCACAACAGTATAAGTACTATTATACTGCCTGTTTCTAAAATTATGTCACCCCCGCGTAAATCCGTCAAGGACGCATTTCACACATATTTCCGGGCCTTCCCGGCCATTTTTCTATGTTTTGCCTAATGACATTTCAGGTTTTAGGCAAATAAGCGAAAAAAGACCGCCGGAGAATTGCATTCATCTGGATTTTCCATACCAGACGGCAGCTCCGCGGCAGTCTCTCTTTCTTTTATTCAGAAGCTTATTTATCCATTGCTTCCATAAATGCGTTCAGTCTCGCCAGCAGCACCTCTGTATCAATGCCGTGTACCATGGCCGCCTCTTCCAGCGTCTCCATCTGTGAAGACGGACAGCCCACACAGTGCATGCCGCCTGCCATGAGAACCGGCGCAAGGCCCTGATTCAGATGAAGAATCTCGCCGATCGTCATGTTCCTGGTAATCTTCTCCGCCACCTTCTATCCCTCCTTCGTTCGTTCTGTTAATCATCCGGCTGTACCTGCAGAAAACGCATGGATCCGTTCCGTCAGTCTGCCTTCCCCGACATTATAATACGTTTCCATTTTTTATGCAAGGTACAGTCCATTTTAATATTTCCAGTGTTTCCACAGAAATACATTGCAAAATAGATATTTCTGCTTGTTTATTTTTCAGTTTTGTATTAGAATAAAGCAAAGATTCCAGCCGGAATCTCCAATTCGTATTCTAAAAGGAGGATTATACTATGGCATATGTAATTTCCGATGAATGTGTAGCTTGCGGAACATGCGCAGGCGAGTGCCCGGCAGATGCTATCTCTGAGGGCGATGGAAAGTACGTTATCGACCCTGATGTCTGTCTTGAGTGCGGCACCTGCGAAGCGGCATGCCCGACCGGTGCTATCTCTGCAGAGTAATCTGTTACATACGCACGTTTCGTGCGGCAGAATCATTGTCATGGCGTGAAGGGCTGTCCCTGATCTTCTGCCGGTGTTCCGGCAGACGTCCGGTACGGCCCTTTATTTTTCGCCGCTTCTCCCGCTCCGGGCCCGGCCTGTTTATACGCACTTTCTCCGACGCCGCCCGGACGGCCTGTGTTCACTTTCTCCAGCCCCGTCTGGCCTGCCTGTGCACACTTTCTCCGGCACCGCCCGGACGGCCTGTGCGCACTTTCTCCGGCACCGCCGGCCTGTCCATACGCATCCCGGCATCGCCCGGCCTGTCCCGGCGCTTATCTTCCGCTGTCTTTTTTCTCCCATCCCGCGGGAAACAGCTTCTCCAGCATGCGCCTTAACCTGCCCGGACGCTTTCCGTTCGTCTCCAGCGCGGCCGCAGCCTCCTGCATCATCTGGTGATACTGCAGGCAGTAATCCTCCAGCTCTTCCTTCAGACGATCCGCAATCGCCTTCTCCAGCCTGTCGTTCTGCTCAGATACGACTTCCTCTATCAGGCGCCGCATAATCTGCTCAAACTGATATACCTTGTCCTGTTTCCCGGTCAGGACAACCTCGTAGCAGAGCTCCGGCGATTCCTCTGTCCCGGATCGGGCGCCGGGCGTCTCATGGGCCGGTGCCTCACCCGCTGAAGCTTCACGAACCGGCACTTCAGCAACCGGCGTTTCTCGAACGGATGCTCCGCCAACTGGTGCTTCATGAACCGGCACTTCAGCAACCGGCGTTTCTCGAACGGATGCTCCGCCAACTGGTGCTTCATGAACCGGTGCTTCACCAACCGACATTTCGCGAACGGATACTCCGCCAACTGTTTTTTCACGAACCGGCACTTCGCCAGCCGGCGCTTCACGAACCGGCGCTTCCTCCGCAAATTCCCGGATCTGCCGCTCCAGCTCCTGCTCCCGGGAAAGTGTCGCCGCGGCCCCGTCTTCAGAGCTGCCGCCCTTCTGTTCATCCAGCAGCAGGCGGATCGCCTTAAGCTGCAGGCCCCGCTCCTTCAGCTCCTTCGCCCGGCAGAGCGCGGAGATATTTTCTTCACTGTATATGCGGTGCCCCTGGGCATTCCGCCGGATCCCGAGCCCAAGCTCGTCCTCCCAGTAACGCAAAACGTGCGACTCAACACCTACGAGCCGCACTGCTTCGGAAACCGAATATTCCTTTTCACTCATAACGGTTCTCCCCCTGTCTGCCGCGCCGTCCCCAGGCGGCAGCGCCATCCCGGTATGCCTCCGGCAAACCCTCCTGTGCATATATGCTCCCCTATTAATATATGACCCGGAGGGGCAAAAAAGAACCTTCTGAACTTTTCTACTTTTTCATATTGGCAAATTTTGTAAACTGAGGCAGCCACACAAGCTCGATCGTCCCGATCGGGCCGTTCCTCTGTTTGGCGATGATCACCTCTGCGATATCCTTCTTGTCCGTATCGTGATTGTAATAATCTTCACGGTAAAGGAACATTACCACATCCGCATCCTGCTCGATCGCCCCGGACTCTCTCAGGTCGGACAGCATCGGACGGTGATCCGGGCGCTGCTCCACCGCACGCGACAGCTGGGACAGCGCAACTACAGGCACCTGCAGTTCACGCGCGATCTCCTTCAGAGAGCGCGAAATATCCGAGATCTCCTGCTGCCGCGATTCAAAACGGCGGCCTCCCTGCATCAGCTGCAGGTAATCGATCACAATGATATCCAGATCATGCTCCAGTTTATACTTTCTGCACTTGCTGCGCAGCTCCGAGACAGAAATGCCCGGCGTGTCGTCGATGATGAGATTGGAGCGGCCGATCGTCCCTGCCGCCTCGATCAGGCTCGCCCAGTCGCTGTCCGAAAGGTTTCCCTTGCGCAGCACCTGCGAATCCACCCTCGATTCCAGAGAAAACAGACGGTTCATCAGCTGTTCCTTTGACATTTCCAGGCTGAAGACCGCCACGGTCAGGTTGTTTCGAAACGCCATATACTCGGCGATGTTCAGCGCAAAGGCCGTCTTTCCCATGGACGGACGCGCCGCGATCAGGATCAGATCGGACGGCTGAAACCCGGACGTCTTGTAATCGAGGTCGACAAACCCGGTGGCCAGACCGGTCACATTGCCTCTGGCGCGGCTGGCCGCCTCGATCTTGTCCAGTGTATTCAGCACGATCTCCTTGATCGGGGTAAAGCCTTCATAGGAATTTCTTCTGAGAACCTGGAAAATTTTCTTCTCCGTGTCCTCTATGATATCATTCACACTATCCCTGCCTGCATAGCATGCGGCGGCGATCTCCTCGTTCGTCTGTATCAGGCGGCGCAGCAGCGCTTTCTCAGAGACGATCTCCGCGTAATAGCGGATGTTGGCGGAGGTCGGCACCGTCGTGATCATATCCCCGACAAACTCCAGACTGCTGATCTCGGGCGGGACGTCTTTTGCCCTCAGGCGGTTCTGAAGCGTGATCGTGTCGATCGGCCTGTCTTCATGATAAAGCTCCGTCATCGCCTCAAAAAGAACCGCGTACTGCTTCTGGTAAAAATCATCCGGGACAAGCATCTCAGCTGCAACGATCACCGCATCGCGGTCCATGAGCATGGCACCGATCACAGACTGTTCCGCCTCCACACTGTGCGGCATCACCCGTTTGAGCAACGACTCCTCCACGATACATCTCCTTTCCTAAACGGCAGTCACGACGCTGTCACCTTCACCTGTATCTCCGTGGTCACTTTCGCGTGCAGCTTAATTGACACAGGCGTGACACCGAGCACTTTGATCGGCGCGTCCAGGAGGATCTTCTTCTTGTCCACTTCGAGGCCGAGCTGCTTCTGGATCTCTTCCGCGATCTCACGGGAGGAAACAGAGCCGAACACACGGCCGCCCTCCCCGGCCTTCACCGCGACCACGACTTCTTTTCCTTTTATCTTCTCTCCGAGCTCCTGCGCCGCCGCAAGCGTCTCTCTGGCGACCTTTTCCGCATTTGCCTTCTGCAGCTTCAGATCGTTCATGTTCCCGCTTGTGGCCTCTTTGCCGATCCCCTTCTTGAGAAGCATATTTCTGGCATAGCCCTCGCTGACGTCCACAACGTCGCCCTTTTTTCCCAGAGATTTTACATCCTGCAGTAAAATAACCTTCATAATCAAATCGCTCCTTCTTTCGTCATCTGTGTCAAAACTTCCTTGAGGCGTATCCTCGCCTCGTCAATGCTGACGCCGTCAAGCTGGGCGCCGGCAATGTTCATATGGCCGCCTCCGCCCAGACGCTCCATGATGATCTGAACGTTCACCTCGTCGATCGCGCGCGCGCTGATGTAAATCTTCTGGTTGAACTCAGTCAGTACGAACGACGCCTTCACCCCGATGATATTCAGCAGTTCATTTGCAGCCTGCGCTCCGACCACCGTCGGGCTCTCTACCTTCTCGCTCGGGCAGACGCTGATCGCGTAGCATCCCATAAACGCTTCCGCATGCCGTACCGCCTCTGCCCGCGCCTTGTACGTGTCCATATCGTTGCGGAATGCCTTGCGCACGCGCGTCATGTCCGCACCGTTCCGGCGCAGGAAGGCCGCCGCCTCGAAGGTCCGCATCCCCGTCTTCGCCATGAAATTGTTGGTGTCAACGATCATTCCGGCATATATCGCGTCCGCCTCTGTCGGCTTCAGGCGGATCCCCTCGTCATAATACTGCAGGATCTCCGCGATCATCTCACACGCGGACGACGCGGACGGCTCGATATAGGACAGGGCCGCATTTTCAATCTGGTCTGTCGCCTGGCGGTGGTGATCCAGCACCACGATCGTCCTCGTCAGGTACAGAAGCTCCTCGCATTCCACCATAGACGGGCGGTTCGTATCTACCACGACCACCGCCGTATTGTAGTTTGTCATCTCGATCGCCTGCTCGTGGGTCAGGAAAAGCCTGTCGTCCTGGTTTTCGCCGCTCTGAAGACTGGTCACCCACGGGCGGATGCCGCTGTTGATATCCCCGAGTACAATATGCGCCGGCTTTCCCTCTACCTGGGCCGCCCGGCAGACGCCGATGCTGGCTCCCAGGGAGTCGATATCCGTGATCTTGTGCCCCATCACAATGACGCGCTCCCTGGTGTTGATCAGCTCCCGGAGAGCCTGCGCTTTTACTCTCGCACGCACACGGGTGTTCCGCTCGTCGCGCTGCGTCTTGCCGCCGAAGAACGTGATCCTGTCATGATCCTTTACCACCACCTGGTCGCCGCCGCGGGCAAGCGCCATCTCTATCGCTCCGCGGGCCGCCTCATAATTCTGTGCATAATCGGGATTGTTAATGCCGATGCCGATGCTGATCGTCATGCGGATCGCATTGCCGATATTCACCATCTTCACATCTTCGAGAATGGAGAAGCGGTCCTCCTCCATCATCCCGATCCCCTTCTGGTTCATCACCAGAAGATACTTGTCTTTCTCAAGCTTCTTGATCAGGCCGCCCATCGACGAGACATACTTTGTGATCCGGCGGTCCGTCAGAGCCTCCAGCATGGATCTGCGCATCTCTTCAACGCTTTCTACCGCCTCGTCGTAATTATCCATATACAGCAGGCCGACCACCGGCCTCTGTTCAAAATTCTCCAGCTTCAGCGCAGTCAGCTCGGTGACGTCAAAAAAATACATCGCGATTATGCAGCATTCGTCTGCGGCAGATTCCACAACCGACAGCTTCCCGATCATGTTTTCCATGGCAATGCGCTTCAGTCCCACACGGTATTTTCTGTCATTGTAATCGACCTCAACGCTGCTCTCTTCCTCTGAAAGCGGAAAATGCGCCGCATTTATCTGCGGGAACAGGGAGGAAATATTCTTCCGGTAATCTTTATGCTTCCCCGTCAGCTCCAGCAGCATGTCATTCATCCAGAGCACCCGGCCGTCCGGCTGCATGATCCCGTACGGGATAAGGAATTCCTTGAGTATCTCCTTTTCAATACTTCCGTACTCGTGCGCAAACTCCACGAGCTCCCC
Source organism: uncultured Lachnospiraceae bacterium (assembly GCA_947628955.1). Taxonomy (GTDB): domain Bacteria; phylum Bacillota; class Clostridia; order Lachnospirales; family Lachnospiraceae; genus Choladousia. The sequence goes on from CANRBX010000009.1 coordinate 10,249, forward strand.
CAGCACACGCGGCCTGTAATACAGGTCCAGAAGCAGAACAGTCAGCAGAACTGCCGCCGTAAAGCAGCCTACGATACAGCCGGCCAGGGTGTTCACATACAGCACCGCAGCCGTAAGTCCAAGCAGCAGAAGCGGAAGCAACACACACCAGTACCAGTGCCGCATCAGTTTTCCACTGTACTTCAAATGTACCTTGTTCTTCATTCCATCCTTCATAGCCGTCCCCACAAATCTGACATACCCTGTATCAAAATACTGCCGCTGCCCCGGCTCTCCGCCGTGCCGACCTCGGCAAACCTCCGGTTTCCCTCGGTCACGGGCATTCGCCCTGCTCGCCGCCTCGGTTTCTGCGCCGTGCCGACCTCGGCAAACCTCCGGTTTCCCTCGGTCGCGGGCATTCGCCCTGCTCGCTGTCTCGGTTTCTGCGCCGTGCCGACCTCGGCAAACCTCCGGTTTCCCTCGGTCGCGGGCATTCGCCCTATAAAGCCACTGTCTGGCAAAATGACATGCAAGCAGTCATTTTGCCATCCACTGCCTTTGCACGGCTCATTACTTTCGCGGACATGATACCCTCCGGGGGATGCGCACGGTTCGGTTCTGTGTCTTGTCTCGCTTTGCTCGACACCGAACCGGCGCTGATATAATCTCTGACGAGATTATATCATACCCGGGGGCTTTATGAAAGACTTTTATTTGTTCTCTTCTTTTGGGCTCTTTGTTTGGGTCTTCTTCTTTCTGCAAAGGGCTGTCCCTGCCAGGATGCTCCCGGAGGCGGCCATGGCGAGAAGCACCCCTGCGATGTCTGTTTCATCTGCTGTTCTGGGGGATCCTGATGCCGCGGCCGGTTTTTCCGGTTTCTCCGGTTTTTCCGATTCCTCCGGTTTTTCTGATTCCTCCGGCTCTTCCGCCGGTTCCGGAGGCACTTTTTCATTTTCCGCCTCCAACAGATACTCTATGACCGGGATCCCGCCGTCCTCCCACTCGAATACGACCTCCTGCTCTGTCTCTTCCGTCAGATATCCGTCCGGCGCCTGTACCTCCCTCACCATATAGGTCAGCTCCTGTTTATACTCACCGTCCTCGAAAACCGCGATCGGGTAAAGCCCGGACTCAGCCTCCCCGTTTTTGTCTGTGACAAGCGTCTCCAGCAGTTTTCCTCTCTCATCAATGACCTCAAATTCCGCTCCCTTCAGCGCCTCCCCGGTCTCTCTGTCCGTCTTGTGGATCACAATTCTTCCCTGCGCGCACTCATCCTTCATCTCCACCGACTGGATGTTTCCGGTGTTGCCGACCCGGAACGTGATCTCTTCTGCTGTCAGATATCCCTTCGGAGCAGATTCCTCCCTCAAGGTGTATTCTTCTCCAGCCTTCAGCTCGCAGATCATATGGGGCTCTTTCTCCGACACCCATTCGTCCACGATATTCCCCTCCCTGTCCGTCAGGCACAGCTTTGCCCCGGGAATTTCGTCCCCTGTCGTGATGTCCGTTTTCGTGAAGGCCGTCCGGGTCGCTTCATTTTCAAACACATACTCAAAGGAAACCGTCTCGGCCTCTCCGTCTTCGCACGTAAAAATGAAATCTCTCCGCTCTTCTGTCTCCACAAATCCCTCCGGCGCCTGCACCTCCTTCACATAATAAGCCCCTCCTGTCGGAAGGTCTGCCGCGAAGACAACCTTTCCGTCCTCCCCCGAGACTTTCTGTTCGATCACGGTATCTGCCCCGATCAGCACCTTTCCGGCGGCGGTTCTGATATCCTCCCCGGCGCACAGTGCGAAGACCGCCCCCGGCAGCGCCCGTTCTGTTCCCTTTTCTTTTTTCAGCACCGTGATAAGGGCCTTCTGGCGCCTGTTCTGCCACTTCTCGTCATAGGTGACGAGCGGGGTATCCTGATCCCGGTAGGTCAGATCGACCTCCCGCCTCTCCCCGTCCAGAACGAAGCCCTGCGCGGTCTCTTTCTCTACGATATAATACTTTCCGAGCGGCAGATCCCCCGTCTGCGCGTAGCCAAGCGCATCCGTCGTGATCGTGGCGGCAAGCTCGTCCTTTTTCAGATGATCTGCGCTCACTCCGTCGGCGGCCCTGATGTCCTCCGCCGCATACACTTCAAATGTGACCTGGCCAAGCGCTCCCCACAGATATCCAAATACCGACTCGATGATTCCAAAGGTAAGCTCACCCCAGGAGACAGACTCTGCAAACTCGCCCGTCTTGCTGATCATGATCCGTCCGACAGGTACCTCATCTTTCATCTCCACCTTCTGGGCTGCGGCCGTGTCCTCCACCGTAAACTCTACTTCCTCCGCCCGCAGATATCCGTACGGGGCCATCTTCTCACGCAGCACATACGTTTCTCCCACATGCAGCTCCCTGATTATATGCGGCCGTCCTTTTACAGATGTCCAGGAGTCCACCACATTTCCTTCCTGATCGATCACGCTCAGCACGGCGCCGTCAAGCTCCGTCCCCGTCGTAAAATCTGATTTTGTAAACTCCACAACCGTCGGCTCATTTTCAAAGACCGCCTTCAGCTGCACCGTGTCTGTGTCCTGCCCCGCATAGGAAAATGACAGCTCAGCGGTTTTCTCCGACAGGAGAAAGCCCTCCGGGGCCTCAAGCTCTCTGACATAATAGCTTCCAAACGGCAGATCTTTTTCAAAAACCGCCCTTCCCTTTTCATCCGACACCGCAGTCGCAAGCAGCGTATCCGCTTCAGCGATCGTCTCTTTTCCGACCGTGATATCTTCTCCTGCGTAGAGTCCGAATCTTGCTCCTGGAAGCACACCGCCGTCTTCGGCATCCCGCTTGACGACAATGATTTCTGCCCGCTGCCTTTTATCCACACATTCCAGCGTCTCCACCACGACCGGCGTATCCTGATCCACATATGCAAACCGCACTCTCTGACTCTCTTCTTCTCTCACGAAGCCATCCGGGGCAGTTTTCTCGGTCACGCGGTAGAGGCCCAGCGGCAGATCGCGCAGGACTGCCTCCCCCGATTCATCCGTGACAAGCTCTGCCACCAGGGCGTCCTGCGGATATTCCAGGATCCGTTTTCCCTCGCTGTCCCTCTGGAAGTCCGGCGTAAAGATATCCTCCGCTGCATAGACCTCATAGACCGCTCCCGCAAGCGGAGCTTCCCTATATATAAAATCATCCTTATAGTCCTGCAGGGTCTCTCCTTTTTTGACCAGCCTCAGCTCCCCCTTCACCGGATGATTGGAGGCGACCGTCTCAATAATCACATCCCCTGAGAAATCGTCCATCCTGTAGGCTGCATTGCCGCTGACCTCTACCTCCGTAACACCCTCCCCGACCGTATATCCATCCGGGGCCGACACTTCTTCAATCCGGTAGCTCCCCATCGGCAGGCTCTGCGGCAGAATCAGATATCCTTCTTCATCCGTGCGGTACGACGTGTGCTTTACCTCGGTCGGATATGTAGTGACCTGCTCCACATAACTTCCCGAATCCATGTCAAACACCCGGAATTCCGTGTTCTCCCTCAGCACATTTTTCTGCGTCTCATCGTCGCTTTTAATGATCTTCAGCTTTGCCGAGAACACCTCATCGCGGATCACTCTCCATGCCTGGGGCTTCAGGGGATTGTTTTCCGAGATCCTCACCTCGAAATTCTCTGCCGGCGCATACCCCTTCGGGACGGTTGTTTCCCGGACCACATACGTGCCGAACGGCAGCGGGATCGAGACGGCATATCCGTTCTCATCCGTGAACAGTTCGGTGGCCCCGCCCTCCCCAATCACAACCGGAACGGCTGCGGAAAAATCGTAGGTTCCATCCGCGTTTACCGGCAGAGAGCTCGCGAGATAGGCGGAAAAGCCCGCGCCCTCAAGGACATCCGCCTCTGTCCGGCCGTTCTCCGCAATCTTGATGATCTGGAAGGGCTGACGGATCACGGTCTCGGAAGATACGCACTCTGCCTCCACCACAGCCGTCTGTCCGTCAGAAGATGTGCACGATATCTCGTATTCCTGCTCATCGAGAAGATAGCCTCTGGACGGGCTGATCTCCCGGATATAGTAATTCCCGAGGTAGAGATCTTCCGCGGAGGCTTTTCCTTCTGCATCTGTTATAAGGGACGCGACCTGCTCTCCCCTGCGAAATACCGTTCCGCTCCGTCCGTCCGGATGCACAATGTCTTCTCGCGCATACAATCCGTACACGGCATGCTCCAGCGTCGCGTCCCCCTGTGCCGTACCGTTCTGCGCGTCCTTTTTTACCAGGCGGATCCTGGCCGCAATCCGCTCATCCGCAAACACATGTGAAAAACTGACCTGCGCCTGATCCTCGCCTGCATACGCAAATGAGAAGCGGAAAACATCATCCCCATTCAGCACATATTTTTCCGGCGCCCGGAGTTCTTTTACATAGCAGCAGACGCCCGCCGGAATGTCCGCTGCGAATTTCGCGCTGCCGTCCGCCCCGCTCACAGCCTTCCCCAGCAGTGTGTCCTTCACGACCACCGCGGCGCCGTCCGCGTTCATGATATCTGCGTCTGCAAAAAGCCCGAACACGGCTCCCGAAAGCGGATTGCCGGTCTTTGCATCCTGCTTGAGCACGCTCACCTCCGCCTTCTGCCTCTCGTTAAAGAAGCCCGTCTCAAAAGCTGCCGTCGGATGCTCTCCGTCAGCTGAGACCTGCACAACCCTGCTCTCCTGTCCGTTGCAGTAATTTGCCGGGGCATGCACCTCGGTCACCCGGTAGCTGCCGAAGAAGAGTCCGTCCAGCGCTGTTGTTCCATCGGCTCCGGTGACAAGATCCCCGGCCACCAGGCTGCCGGCGGGATACACCGTATCCCCTCCCGCACTCACGATATCTGTCTCCGCATAAACACTGTAAACGGCCCCGGCAAGCCGTCTCCTCTCATATTGAAAAACAGTCCCCTCATCTGTCACAGAGGCGCCGGTCAGAACCTCTCCTTCCTTATATATGGTCAGGCTGCCATGCTTCTCCGTGTTGGGTACCGTCTGACTGGATTTCTTCCCTGATGCAATCGTGACGGGATATACCTCCGTCCCTGCAAGATAGCCTGCCGGAGGCGTCAGCTCCTTCAGGTACACGGTTTTCCGGACCGCATCCAGCTTTACGCTTGCTTTTCCCTTCGCATCCGTCGCAGGCATCTGCGCGAGCAGTGTTCTGCATTCCGGCTCCGCATAAACGCCGAACACTGCGCCCGCCAGATTCTTTCCGGTTCTCGAATCGGCCTTCACAACCTCCACTTCCGCCTGCTCCAGCCACTTTACGGAAAAATCAATATATTTTTCGCCGTCCACGCCTTCCCCGAATACCAGGGCAAGATCCTGCGTCGTCGAACCCGTCAGAATTCTGTAGGCGGAATAGTCCTTCGTGACGCTGCCCTTCATATGGGCCGACCAGGACGGCGCGACATCGACCGCCTGCCGGATCGGGGCCGAAAGATAAAATTTTGTTCCCCCGCTGATCGTCACCTCTGCCCCTGCCCTGCTCGTATCTCCCGTCGTAACATTGTGGAGCTGTACTCCCTTCGGCAGTTTAAATGTCACGGACTGCAGAGGATGGGCCTCAAACGTAACCTTTTCTGTCCTCTGCCGGTCTCCGTCCGCGTAGGCCGTCACCTTCGCCTTCGAAAATTCCATGTCCACCTCCGGTATCTCCGGCTGTCCCGCGCAGTAATTGTACAGTTCCATGGCAAGCTCCTGCGCCCTGCTGTTTGCCCCGTCGAACGTGTCCGGACTGCCATTTGCATACGCGGCCGCGATATGCGTAATGATAAATCGCTCCGGGCTTGTCATCTTCGGATAATTTTCAGCGAAAAACCCCTCGTCCCCGGCCGCCTTTGTGCCATAGTAGCAGACCTTCGCGAGCATTCTGGCCCCTTTTATCTTCTGGACCGTATAGTTGTCGCTGCTGTCCGGCGAGTCCAGCGACGGGCGGATGCAGTACGCCATCGACGTGATCCCGTTAAAGGTTACGGTATACATGTAGGTAAAGCGTGTCCCGAACCCATAATCCGCATACCAGAACGGCTCTCTGGCTCTTGTCACCCTGACCGCCATAGCCGCAGCCGTCATAATCCCGTTATCCTGCGTGGGGGATACGTAAATTGTGGCAGACTCCCCGGGCGCCAGGCCAAAAGCATCAAACTGCTGCAATTCGCCCTCTTCCGTGATTTCATCCGTCATCTGTTCCGACTCTTCCTCTACCGGGAGCTCCGATTCCTCCTGAATTTCAGATTCGCCCTGAATTTCCGGATCAGCCTGTGCTTCCGACCCATCCGGCACTTCCGGTTCATTCTGGGGTTCCGGCGTCACCGGCATTTCCGATTCATTCTGGGTTTCGGACGTCTCCTGCACTTTTAAGCCATCCTGTACTTCCGCCCAGGTTTCCTGCATTTCCAGCGATTCCATGCCTTCCTGTGTCCCTGAATCTTCCTGTGCTCCTGATTCTTCCTGTGTTTCCGATCCCTCCGGCACTTCCGATTCATTCTGGCTCTCTTGCGTCTCCTGCGCTTCTGTACCATCCTGTACTTCCGCCCATGCTTCCTGCGATTCCATGCCTTCCCGTGGATCCGAATCCTCCTGTGCTTCCAGGTCTTTCTGCACTTCCGAATCCTCCTGTCCACCCGGCAAGCCATTTTGTGCTCCCGAATCCTTCTCTTCGCCCGGCAAACCATTTTGTGCTCCTGAATCCTTCTCTTCGCCCGGCAAAGCATCCTGTACCTCCGATGTCCCCGGCATCTCTGTGTCCTGCTGTGCTGCCGGAGCATCCTGCATTCCTGGCCCCTCCTGGGCCTCTGGTATCCCCTTAGCTTCCGATATATTCTGGGCTTCTGCGGCTTCCCGCCTTTCCAATCCTTCCAGTACTCCCGCTTCCCCCAAATCCCTTTTTCCGTCCTGGAGCTCCGTCAGGGACTCTACTTTTTCCTGAACCGCGGCTTCCCCCATATTTCCATTTCCCTGCACGTACGCGGCAGACAAAAACAGCATAAAAACCACACAGGCCAGCAGGAAAGCGCCTGTTCTCCGCAATCTTTTCAAAAAATCCATAAACTCTCCTTTTCTGTCAGATATTCTTCTTTCATCAGAAAACATACAGGGAATATTTGGCGAATGCCGGGTCTTCAGATGTTATTGACATGATAACATAGTTTAAGTGATATTTCAATATGTTTTTGATGTTTTTATATGATATGACAAAAGCTGGCAGCCACGGTTCCATTTCCCGGCCCCTCACTCCAGAAGGACCTGCTCAGAATGCGCACAAAAAAGCCTCTAAACACCCGGTCTCCCAGAGTATTTAAAGGCTTTTCCTGCTTCATGGTATGACGCTCAGTTCATCAGTCCTGAACGTACGGCATAATCGCAACGTGGCGTGCTCTCTTGATCGCTACCGTCAGAGCTCTCTGATGCTTTGCACAGTTTCCTGTGATTCTTCTCGGAAGGATCTTGCCTCTCTCCGACACATATCTCTTGAGCTTATTTACATCCTTGTAGTCGATCTCGTTGTTCTCTTTGCCACAGAAAACGCAGACTTTCTTTCTTCTACGGATCCCGCTCCTTCTCTTCATCGGAGCGTCGCTTCTATCTTTACTGAATGCCATCTTGATTCCTCCTTTTACGCATTATCCGTCCATGTACCGTTCTAGTTGAACGGAAGCTCTTCGTCGATTCCGTCCGGAATGTTTAAAAATCCTGCAACCGGGGAAGCCTGTCCCGGCGCCGGCATCGGCGCGGCCTGCATCGGCTGCGGCTGACGCGCCATTGCGCTCTCCGCGGCTGCCGCCTTGCTCTCTGCAAACTCCTGATCCTCCACTACCACATCGGTCGTATATACCTTCTGGCCGTCACGGTTCGTGTAGCTGCCGGTCTGGATGCGGCCAGTAACACAAATCTTTGTCCCCTGACGAAGATATTTCTCCGCAAACTCCGCGCTCTTGCCGAAAGCAACACAGCCGATAAAATCAGCGGTCTGATCGCTCCCCTCGCGGCGGAACCTGCGGTCAACCGCCAGCGTGTATCTGGCAAATGCCGTAGAACTCTCTCCCGCAGAATAGCGCACCTCAGGGTCTCTGGTCAGGCGTCCCATTAATATTACTTTATTCATTATATCTCCTTTTCTATCTATGCATCCTGTCTAACGCACAAATATCTGATGACATTTTCCATGATGCGGACACGTCTCTCAACTTCCGCAGGGCATGTAGCATCAGCCTCAAAACGAACAAAGTAGTAAAAGCCTTCACGCATCTTCTGGATCTCGTAGGCAAGTCTCTTCTTGCCCCACTCCTCTACTTCTGTGACAGTACCGCCGAAACGGGTGATATGCTCTTTCACCTTTTCGATCACAGCGGCCCTGTCTTCGTCTTCGAGTTTTGCGTTGACCACTACTGCCAATTCATATTTGTTCATGCTTCGCGCACCTCCTTATGGTCTCTGGCCCCTTTTCTCAGAAAGGAGCAAGGAAAAATATATCACGATTGCTTATGATAACATAGAATTCTCCTGAATTCAAGCATTTTTTCGCCCGATCCGCCCCTTTTCTGTCTCAATCAGCGCAGTCCCCTGGTGTTCTTTTCCACCAGCCTGCGGGCAACCATGATCTGATGGCCGCAGCCCAGGCACTTCAGGCGGAAGTCTGCGCCCACGCGCAGGATCTCCCACTCCTGACTGCCGCAGGGATGTTTTTTCTTCAGTTTTACGATCTGTCCGACTTCGTAATCCATGTGCGCCGCACCTCCGCTCCCGGCGCCGTTCTCCGGCCTCCGGCATCCATACCTGATAAAAGTGTTTCAGAAGGCAGCACAGGAAACCTGCACAGTCTGGCTGCGCGTCCCTGCGGGCTGCTTCCGAAACACTCTCACATCATGATGTTTGGGTTAAATGGTGCCATACGGATTGTTCCGTGCTTCGCTGTCTCCGCTCTGGTCGGTGCTGAACGAGCGCCGCTGGCGCTCAGCACTCCACAATCCCGGCATCATATCATAACACTGCTGCTCACTGCCCCGCACGCACGCGGCTCATCACACACGGATCGCGCCGAGCACAGCCCCGATGCTGTCCTGGATCAGCAGATCCGCGTATTTGTCCCGCGGCGTCGCCGACCGGTTGATCACCACCAGATGGCTTCCCTGAAAATAATCGATGAGTCCCGCCGCAGGATAAACCGCCAGGGAGGTTCCCCCGATGATCAGCACGTCCGCGTGGGAAATGTAATAAACCGAATCCTGCAGCGTCTTCTGATCCAGCCCCTCTTCGTAAAGAACGACGTCCGGCTTGATCAGGCCGCCGCACTCGCAGCGCGGCACATCGCCGTCATACTCCAGCATATACCTTGCGTCATAGCTTTTGCCGCATTTCTGGCAGTAATTTCTGTGAACGCTTCCATGGAGCTCCAGAGCCGTCCTGCTGCCGGCCATCTGGTGAAGTCCGTCGATGTTCTGCGTCACAACCGCCTTCAGCTTTCCCTTCTGCTCCATCTCGGCAAGCTTGCGGTGCGCCGCATTCGGCTCCACATCCAGACAGAGCATCTTGTCCCGGTAGAAGCGGTAAAATTCCTTCGTATTGCGCATGAAAAACGTGTGGCTGAGGATTGTCTCCGGCGGGTAATCATATTTCTGATGATACAGCCCGTCCACACTCCGAAAGTCCGGTATCCCGCTCTCCGTAGAGACGCCGGCTCCCCCGAAAAACACGATATTATCTGTGTGATCCACGATCTCCTGCAGCTTTCTGACTGTTTCCTCCATTTTCCTGTTCACTCCCTTCAAAAAATATCCTGCGGCGGGCACGCGGCCTGCCTTCTCATCCCTGTCCCTGCGTCTGCGGCTGCGTCTCAGACTGGGTCTGCGTTTCCTGCTGCGCCAGAGGAGACTGCCGCGACACATAGATCTGCACCAGCTTGCCCATCACCGTAAAACGTGTCGCATCGTCGCCCGTACACGTCGAGAGCGTCACAATACGGTCGTCCTGCGTGACCTCCACCCCGGAAGTGTCCACCTCCGAATTGGTAAAGGCGTGCTCGATAAAAGCCCTGAATTCCTCGTCGTTGAATCCCGTCTGATAGGTAAGTCCCGTCTTGTCCACGACACACGCGGAAAAGATCCGGTATTCGTAAATGAAATCCGGTGCGAAGATCCAGAAATATTTGCTTTTTTCAAACGTTCCCTCCTCGCGGAACAGCTTGAGCTTGCCGAACATGGAGCCGTTTTTCATGTTATGGCCGTATATGACCGTATTCTGATCCGTCAGATCCGGGTTATTCTCGCAGTTGACAAAGAGGCAGCCCGCAAAGTTGTCTGTCTTCTCAAACGTGCGGTGCAGATAAAAATCATTGTCCTCGCTCTGCACAACCGGATAGGAGATATCCAGCGCGCGGATGCGCAGCCACCCGACAATATCGTCGTTGACCCGCTGCAGCTCCGTAAAGTCAATCGGGTTGGTCATCAGCGGCAGTGTCATCTCCTGTCCGTTCTGGGAGATCGTTATTACCTCCCTGCCCTCCATTCCGTCCAGGTTTTCCAGCTCCTCCAGACCCTCGCTGTCCAGGAACCCGCCGGACACCTCGCCGAACACCTCGTCGTTTTCCAGGACGTCAAAATTCTCGGTCTGTTCCGGAACAACATAGCTGCTCTCCAGATTGTCATACTCGTCCGAGCTCTTCTTGTATTCCTTATAAAATCCGAACAGAGAGTATCCTGCATAGACAAAAACGCAAAGTGCGACCACCAGCAGCAGCCCGCTCAGCACATCCACAAATGTTCTTTTCTTTTTCTTCTTTCTGGCCATCCAGGCCACCTCCTTTTTGCATTTCCGGCACGTGCTCCATGCTCATTTCTCTTTCACATCCGCGGCTTTACGTATTCCATGGAACCGTGAATCATGCCTCGCACAAACCCCATCCGCATTCCGCTTTGCTTCATGTTCATGATATCAGGGCCCAATGATGCCACACGGATTTACGCAGACATGAATCCGACCGCATCTGGCTTGCTATTCACAATTCCCCACGGTTCTCGGATACGGGATCACGTCGCGGATGTTTGAAATACCGGTCAGGTACATCACACAGCGCTCGAAGCCGAGCCCGAAACCGGCATGGTGCGTCGTGCCGTATTTGCGCAGATCCATATAATAACGGTAGTCCTCCGCGCGCATGCCAAGCTCCCGGATGCGCGCCTCGAGCTTCCCGAAATCATCCTCTCTCTGGCTGCCCCCGATGATCTCCCCGATCCCCGGCACGAGGCAGTCCATCGCAGCGACCGTTTTGCCGTCGTCATTCAGCTTCATATAAAAGGCCTTGATCTCCTTCGGATAGTCCGTCACGAACAGCGGCTTTTTGAAGACCTGCTCGGTCAGATAGCGCTCGTGTTCGGTCTGCAGGTCGCAGCCCCAGGATACCTTATATTCAAATTTGTCATTGTTCTTCTCAAGGATGCCGATCGCCTCCGTGTAGGTCACATGGCCGAACTCGGAATTCAGCACATGGTTCAGGCGGTCGAGCAGGCCCTTGTCGATGAAGGAATTGAAGAAATTCATCTCCTCCGGCGCATGCTCCAGCACATAGCGGATGATGTACTTGATCATGTCCTCCGCAAGCCTCATGTCGTCCTGCAGATCTGCAAACGCGATCTCCGGCTCGATCATCCAGAATTCCGCCGCATGGCGCGCCGTATTTGAATTCTCCGCGCGGAATGTCGGCCCGAACGTGTAGACGTTGCGGAACGCCTGCGCGAACGCCTCGACGTCGAGCTGGCCGCTGACCGTCAGATTCGTCATCTTCCCGAAGAAGTCCTGTGTGTAGTCGATCTCGCCCTTATCATTCTTCGGCGGATTCGCGAGGTCCAGCGTCGTCACCTGGAACATCTCGCCCGCGCCCTCGCAGTCGCTTCCCGTAATCAGCGGGCTGTGCACATACACAAAATCGCGCTCCTGGAAGAACCTGTGGATCGCATACGCGATCAGCGAGCGCACGCGGAACACCGCCTGGAACGTGTTCGTCCGCGGGCGCAGGTGGGGAACCGTGCGCAGGTATTCCATCGAATGCCGCTTCTTCTGCATCGGGTAATCCGGCGTAGACCCGCCCTCCACCTCAACCGAGGCGGCCTGGATCTCGAACGGCTGCTTCGCATTCGGAGTCGCCACAAGCGTGCCGGTCACGATGACCGCCGCGCCGACATTCAGCTTTGAGATCTCCGCAAAGTTAGGCAGGCTGTCCGAGTATACGATCTGAAGTGTCTCAAAAAATGTACCATCATGCAGCACGATGAATCCGAAGGTCTTTGAATCGCGGATGCTGCGCACCCAGCCGCCGACCCTGATCTCTTTTCCTGTATAGTTTTCACTGCAGCGGTATATTTCTCTAACAGTTGTAAATTCCATGGCTGTTGTCTCCTTTACTATTTGTATCCTATTATAGCTTTATTTTCCTGTTCCTGCAAGGCAAAAAAACGAAACGGCCCCCTCCTGCGGAAATGTTCTGTATTTTCAAAAAGGATTGCCGTCCGCCGTCCGGTACGTTTATACTGATACTGTCAGATTTTTTGAAAATTTTCTGCCCCGGCGCAACAATCCGGCCCGCTGACGGCACTATATATACAGAAACCATCCGTGAAACGTTTCATCAGGAAAACTTTCATGCTGCACAGGAAGGAGAGAATTATGAGCCCGACGAAAGAACTGGTAGATCAGGCCCAGTCCGGCGATGCGCACGCCTTTGCTCTGCTTTACGAAACCATTTACCGGGATCTGTACCGCTTTGCCCGCTGCACTCTGCGCAGTGAACAGGACGCGGAAGACGCCGTCAGCGAGACGGTGCTTGAGGCCTTCGCCCAGATAAAAAACCTGCGGGAGGCCGAGGCGTTCCATGCCTGGATCTTCCGCATCCTGACCGCGCGCTGCAGCCGCCGCATCCGCCAGTATTCCCAGGCCCCCGGCGAGCTGGACGACTCTGTCTGCGCACCGGAAACAGATTTCAGCGAGCGCGCCGACCTCAGGCGGGCGTTTTTCTCCCTGCCCGGCGAAGACCGGCTGATCATCTCCATGAATATATTTGCCGGCTACTCCAGCCAGGAGATCGGCCTGCTGCTGCACATGAACCCAAACACTGTGCGCTCCCGGCAGAGCCGCGCGCTGAAGAAGCTGGAGCGGCAGCTCGCATAAGCAGATCCTGCAGGATCCGAACCCTGCAAAATCCGGATCATGAAAAATCCGGCGCATCATTTATATGTACCGGATGATTTCGAAGCCACGATTTATTCCGCTCATCGGAAAGGAGCCCTACTATGGACGAAAAAGAAATCCTGAAAAGAATAAAAGAAAATTCCGAGACCATGGAACCGCCTGCTTCCCTGCAGCCGGATGCCATCGAGAAACTGCTGACCGAAAAATCCGAGGCCGTTTCCCCCGCCGGCGGCAATTCCGGCAGCGGCCCGGAGCAGAGAAAAACCGACGGGACAACCCCGTCACACACGCCGGCAGAGAAGACCCGGATCCGGCGATTCCGCCGCATCGCACAGTTTGGCAGCATCGCGGCCGTTTTCGCACTTGCCGTCCTCGCTTTCACGCAATCCGAGCGTATCCTGAAACACCAGGCGCAACTTGAGGCACAGGTGCCCCGCGGCCAGTCAGATGATGCAGAAGCATACGGTGATGCCGACGACACCGACGCCGACGGCGCCGCTTCGGATGCGGCCCCAGCCGCCGAAAATCCCGAAACCACAACAGGAGAAAGTGGGGCAGAAAATCCCGGGAACATGACGGCTCAAACTACAGCAGAGAGCCCTGAGACAGTGACGGCGCAAAGCGAGGCACAGGCGCCCCGCGGCCAGTCAGATGATGCAGAAGCATACGGTGATGCCGACGACACCGACGCCGACGGCGCTGCTCCGGATGCGGCCCCAGCCGCCGAAAATCCCGAAACCACAACAGGACAAAGCGGAACAGAAAATCCCGGGAGCATGACGGCGCAAACTGCAGCAGAAAGCCCTGAGACAGTGGCGGCGCAAAACGAAACACAGGCCCCACGCGCCGAAAGCGCCACAGATCAGGATCTGCCCGGGGAATCCGGTACCGCAGCTTCCGCCGAGAACACCGCTACAGAGCCTGCCGCGCCCCTCACCTACGCCGCAAGCTATGAGGATGTCTATCACGCATTATATGAGCGTTTCGGGCAGAATTACCTTGCCCGCAGCATAGCCTATGACGCCGGCGGAGCGCAGAGCGCCTTCGGAGTGTCATCTGACGCAGACGGCGCAGCCGAAGAAGCGCCCGAGGCTGAGATGGCTGTGGAGGACGCCGTCACATCCGCGGATTATGATGCGGCAGCGGAATCCGGCGCGGAAGACAGCACCGCCTATTCCCGGACCAACCTGCAGGAAGCAGGCGTCGATGAGGGCGATATCGTAAAGACGGACGGCAAATACATTTACACCCTGCGTCAGAATGGCTCGCTCGCGATCGTACAGGCAGATGCGGATCATCCCACAGTCGTCAGCACGACGGATTTTTCCGGGGCGGAAGACATCTCTGTCCACGAAATGTATCTCGATGGCGACAAGCTGAACATTATCTTCAGCCGCTATTCCTCTTCGCTTGCATCTGATCCGGATACAGAGGTATACTACACACGCTATGGCCGCGAGACCGTCCTCATGACTTACGATATCAGCGACCGCTCAGCGCCGGCGCCGGCCGGCACCGTGACACAGGACGGCTCCTACGAGGATTCCCGCAAAAACGGGCCATACATCTACCTGTTTACCTGCTACCATCCGACCCTCGCAGAGACCTACGCCGAGAGCATACTGATCCCTCTCGTCAACAAAACGCAGATACCTGCAGACCGTGTCTATCTGCCGGAATCGCCCGGCAGCAGCGACTACCTCGTGATCTCGTCTGTCGACACCGGCAGCCCGTCTGAGGCGCTCGACAGCAAGATCCTGGTCTCCGGCGCGTCGAATTATTACGTCAGCACCGAAAATATCTACATCGCCAATGAGCATTACGGCGACAGCTTCACAGGCACAGTGACAGAACTGGTCAGATTCCATTATGCGGACGGCGCGGTCTCCGGCGCGGCTGCCGGCACTGTCCGCGGCCGTCTCAACAACTCCTTCTCAATGAACGAGTATCAGGGAATGCTGCGCGTCGTCACCACGTACTACGGCGACAGCCTGAACGCGGTGCGTGACTTCATCGGCGACCTGACCGGAACCGTCTACGAGGAAGACTGGACCGAGCACAACGGCCTGTACATTCTGGACGAAAACCTGCATACCGTCGGCTCCATCGAAGATCTCGCCGAGGGTGAGACCATCCGCTCCGCCCGCTTTCTCGGCGATACCGGCTATTTCGTCACCTTCCGCCAGACGGATCCGCTGTTCTCGGCCGACCTGTCCGACCCGGCGCATCCGCAGATACTCGGCGAGCTGAAGATCAGCGGTTTCTCCTCCTACCTGCATTTTTACGGGGAAAACCTGCTGCTCGGCATCGGATATGAGGCCGACGAAGAGACCGGAAGCGTCTCCGGCCTGAAGCTCTCCATGTTCGACATCTCAGATCCGGCCAATGTGCAGGAGGTCAGCCGTTTCGTCCTGCCCGGCATCACCTGGTGCCCCGCCATCGAAGACTACAAGGCCATCCTTGTCTCACCGGAAAAAAATCTGATCGGTTTTCTCTGTGACAATCGCTACATGGTCTTCTCCTATGACGCAGAGAACGGCTTCACCCGCGAGCTCCTCTACGACTTCTACTCAGACATGCTCGCAGAACAGGCACAGTATTACAACATGCGCGGCCTGTACATTGAAGACACGCTCTATCTCGCAGGCGACACCTTCGTGATCGCCTTCGACATGAACGACTCATTTCAAAAGAAAACTGTGCTGCCGGTCACGGACAGCACAGCAGAGCTCCCGCCGCAGACAGAATCCCCGGCGGAAGCCGAATCATAGCCAGATAAATCAATACCCTCCGGCTAGAATCAATACCCGGCCGGAATCAATACCCGACTGGAATCAATACTCCGGTCGGAATCAATACCAGGCCGAAATCAGAACCCGGTCAGAGTCAACACATCCGGCCAGCAGCGCGGCAGACACCGGCCGAGCAGGCCGAAACACTATACGTAGATTTCTTTCAGATCAGAGGGCCGCCTCAAATGCGGCCTTCATTTTCTCAAGGCACTCCTCATAGCTCTCGCCCGGATGGGCCTCATAGAGCTTCGCCTTTTCCGCAAAAATTGTCGGGACATAATAATAATCATACTGCTGCGCAATCTCCGGGCTGCGGCTCTCCTCGATCCATTCCACTTCGACCCCGCCGTATTCCGGGTGTTCCTCCAGAAGTTCCTTCTGCGCCCTGCGCGCATTATGGCAATAGGGGCAGTCCTCCAGATAAAATAATGTCAGTTTCTTCATCGCTGATCTCTCCTTTCCTGTTCCCTGCGGATCCCTTCTCCGTCCCCGGCAGGATCCTCGCCTACAGAAGCTGCCGGCTCTCCATCCATCCGGCAATATCCTGGTACACCTTTTCCCTGTCCAGCTCGTTCAGGATCTCGTGCCGGTCCTCCGGGTACAGGATGCATTCCACATCCTCCATGCCCGCCTCGCGGAACATGCGCTCCACGCGCCGCACGCCCTTTCCGAAACTGCCGACCGGATCCTCTGCACCGGAGACAAACAGCACCGGAAGCTTCTTCGGCATCCGCTGCAAATCCTCGCTGCGCAGGATCTTTGACATCCCGAGAAACATATTGTAGTATCCGTTCACCGTAAACGCAAACCCGCATCTCGTATCGCGGATGTACGCGTCCACAACCTCTTCGTCCCTGCTCAGCCAGTCGCAGAGCGTGCGGTGCGGGCGGAATTTCATATTGTAACTGCCAAATGACATGAAGCGCAGCAGCATGCTCCTGTACCTCCAGCCGAACAGGCATGCCTGCGCCCGGCTGATCGCCATTCCCAGGCGCACCAGGACCATCGGCTGATATCCCGTGCCGCAGATCACGGCACCGTCCAGTCCGTCCCCATGCTCACACAGGTACTGTCTGGCAAGGAAGGAACCCATGCTGTGCCCGAACAGAATGTACGGAACATCAGGGCAGCGTTTTTTTGCCAGGCAATATACCCGGTGAATATTCTGAATCATGAGGGCGTTGCCGTTTTTCTCCGCAAAATATCCATATTCATCCTCAGAGTCCGCGGTCGCACCATGTCCCAGATGGTCGTGCCCCACGACAAAAACCCCGCGCTGTGCCAGAAACTGCGCAAACGCACGATAACGCTCAATGTGCTCCGACATCCCGTGCAGAATCTGCACCACGGCACATGCTTTTCCCTCCGGAATCCAGCACATCCCGTGGCTTCTGATCGTCCCGTTCTGAATCGTAAAATGAAAATGCTCTTCCCGGACCATAAAATCCCCCTTGTCCCTGTGTCTCTGTACTCACACCAGTTTTCCGCAGAAAATTTCCCTAAAAACATTCCCCCGGCTCTCCGGAATCCGGCGCCAGCGCATCCGCCAGCGCCGCAAACTGCGCAAGCGTCAGCGTCTCTCCGCGCACGTTCTCCGAAAGCCCGGCGCGCTCAAACGCACGCAGGATCTCATCCCGGTCAAGCTGCAGCTCCGGCGCATTTTTCAGCCCGTTCAGCAGCGTCTTGCGCCTCTGGTTGAACGACGCCCGGATCAGGGCAAACATCAGCCTCTCATCCTTCACCTGCACAGGGGGCTCCCGGTGCTGCGTCAGGCGGATCACGGCGCTCCCCACACTCGGGCGCGGGATAAAACAGTTCGGCGGCACGTTCGCGGCCAGATAGGGCTGCGCGTAGTACTGTACCGCCAGTGAGAGGGCCCCGTAATCCTTCGTCCCGGGCACGGCCTGCATCCGCTGCGCGACCTCCTTCTGCACCATCACCGTGATGCTCTCCAGCGGAACATGGCTCTCAAACAGCCCCATAATGATCGGCGTCGTGATATAGTACGGCAGGTTCGCGACCACCTTAACCGGCCTCCCGCCATTTTTCTCCCGGGCGATCGCCGCAAGATCCGTCTTCAGCACATCCTGGTTGAGTACGGTGACATTGCCGTAATCCGCCAGTGTCTCCTGAAGGATCGGGATCAGCTTGCGGTCAATTTCGACCGCCGTCACCTCACGTGCCGCCTCCGCCAGATACTGCGTCAGCGTCCCGATCCCGGGACCGATCTCCAGCACAAAATCGTCCTTCGTGATCTCAGCCGCCGCGATGATCTTGTCCAGCACATGCGGGTCGATCAGAAAATTCTGCCCGAACTTCTTCTGAAAATCAAAGCCGTGCTTTCGGATGATCTCTATGGTTTTCTGCGGATTTGAAAGTCTGTCCATACTGCCTCCATTTCTGCCGGATCGAATTCATGCGCCATGCCGCTTCGCGCAGATTCATACGCTGTACAGCCGCGTGCAGATTCCTGCGGCACGCAGCTTCGCACAGATTCCTGCGACGCGCAGTTTCGCGCAGATTCCTGCACTGCGCAGCTTCGTACAGATTCATACGCTGTGCAGTCTCGCGCAGATTCCTGCACTGCACAGTTTCGTGCAGACTCCTGCGGCACGCAGCTTCACACAGGTTCCTGCATCGCGCAGATTCATGCTCTGCGCAGCTTCGCATAAACCTGGTGCGCGTTCTCCCAGACTGCGGATTCAACCTCCTGCGCCATCATTCCCCTGATACGTGCGATCTCTTCAATGACAAGCGGCAGATACAAAGAAGAATTGCGTTTGCCGCGGTTAGGGGCCGGCGCCAGATACGGGCAGTCCGTCTCCACGACAATCCGCTCAATCGGAACCGCCGCGGCCACTTCCTTCATGACCCGCGCATTTTTAAACGTCACCACACCGCCGATCCCGATATAATACCCCAGCTTCACATACTCCAGCGCCATCTGCGCCGACGAGGAAAAGCAGTGGATGATCCCTCCGGTGGTCCCGGCATGGTACTTTTTCATAATGTCAAAGGTGTCCTGCGCAGCTTCCCGGCTGTGAATATTGACCGGCAGCCCGGTGTCCTTCGCCATCTGAAGCTGCCGGATGAACCACTGCTTCTGAAATTCGTGCGCTTCTTTATCCCAGTAATAGTCCAGGCCGATCTCTCCGACCGCCACCGTCTTCGGCCGCCGGCACAGCTCGTACATCCACAGGAGCGTTTTCTCGTCCAGCGCCCCCACCTCGTCCGGGTGCACCCCGACCGCGGCATAGATAAACGGATACTGCTGCGCCAGCTCCTGGCTCGCGCGGATCCCCCGGACGGATGCGCCCACATTTACGATCCCTCCGATCCCTGCGGACCCCATCTGGCCGAGCAGCTCCTGCCGGTCCTTGTCAAAAGCCTCATCATCATAATGCGCATGCGTGTCGAAAATCATGTTGTCCTCCCCTTTTGTCTTGTCTGTGGCCCGCATCTTCTTATCGCACTCTGTCTGCATGCCCTCAGGCAGGCGCCGCACCGGATACATTCTCTGCTGTTAGCCTCATCCCGGACGCACAGATCCATTCCGCAGGCCTCCCGGCATCTTCCGCACCCGGTACATTTTTCTGCGTCTATTTCATATCGATAAAAAGCGATCGGATTAAGCAGCCCGTAAACTGCGCCGAGCGGACACAGATATTTGCAGAACGGCCTGTAGTAAAAAACCGCTCCTGCCACGCAGAAGAAAAGGATCAGCACTTTCCACCGGAACAGCCACCCCACCGCACTGCGCAGGGAGAGATTGGACAGTACCAGCGGGATTCCCGCCAGAAGCGTCCCGCTCGGGCATATGTACTTGCAGAACCAGGGCTGTCCCTGACCAAGGAAATCCGTCACAGCAATGGGCAGCAGAATCACAAAGACCGCAAGTATCACATACTTTATCCGTACAAGCACACGATGTCCCGGCAGATTTTTCCTTTTGAACGGGACAGGGATCCGGTGCAGCAGATCCTGCACAAGGCCGAACGGGCAGAGCCATCCGCAGACAAAACGCCCGAACATGGCCCCGATCACCATAAAAAAGCCCAACAGATAGAATGACACCCTGTAATTGCGGGAACCGAGAACCGCCTGCAGCGCTCCGATCGGGCAGGAGCCGAGCGCCCCCGGGCACGAATAGCAGCTCAGGCCGGGAACACACAGATTCTTCCATGGTCCCGTATAGATTTTTCCCTTCAGAAAGCCCGCCGCATACCCGTTTGTCACAGCGGCAAAGATCATCTGCACCCACAGGCGGATATTCTTTTTCAGGTCTCTGATCTTCTCAGCCAATTCCAATACACTCCAGACATATTCTTGTCGCCTTGAGGAACACCTCGGCCATTTCACCGCGTGCTATGCCGATTCCCAGAAACAGAATACCGCCCGCGAGCAGCCCCAGCCGTACTATATTCCGCTGCGTCCTGTTCATATCCGTTTCCTTTCAGTTTGATTTCTCTTTAATCTCGATTCGATTTCCGTCAATCTTATTTTTCTGTCCGGATCACGATTCCTGCTCCGTCTCCGCTTCCTCCAGCAGCTCCCCGATGATCTGACTCCATGCCTCCCTGTCTCGGGCGCCTACGTAAATCTCCCCCACCTGATTTCCCTCATCGTCCACAAATACCGTGGTGGGAACCGCCTGTACCTCCTGGAGGTAACCATAATACAGATCCTCCGACAAAAGCAGATGCACATAGTCGGCCTTCGTCTCCTTGATGATCATCCGGGCGGCCTCCGCCGTATCACTCTCCGTATCCACAACATCCGAGATCAGGCCGATGATCTGAAGGCCCTCATCCTCATAGTCCTTTGCCAGCTCTCCGAGCTCCGGCATCTCCCGAATGCACGGCCCGCAGTAGGTCGCCCAGATATTCACCATATTCAGCCCGGCATCCGCAAATATACTCTGGTTCATGTCCCCGCCGTCCAGGGTCTTCGTTTCAAATGCTCCGAACACATCGCCGACAGCTGTATCAGACGTATCCGCCGGATCATTCATTTCAGCAGGTTCGTTCGTTTCTGCAGGTTCGGCCTCTTCAGCCGATTTATCCGTTTCTGCAGATTCGGCCCTGTCAGCCGATTCATCCGTTTCTGCAGGTTCGGCCCCGTCAGCTGATTCGTCCGTTTCTGCAGGTTCGGTCTCTTCAGCCGATTCGTCCGTTTCTGCAGGTTCGGCCTCGTCGGTTATTTTAGTCGACACAGTTTCGCCTGTCCGCTCTGCGGCCAGACCGCGTGCACCGGAAATTAATGCACCGGATGCAGCCAGCATCAGGCACAGCCCGCACCCAAGTAATTTCATGTTCTCATATCTCATCTTCTCATCTCCCGCATAGAAAGCTGTTGGTATGAATTATACTATATTAATATTGTTCGCACAATTCCAAATTCGCCTGCATTTCTAAATCTGTTTCCATATGCCTGCTATTTCCAGCTATGCTTTTCAGAATCCCAGGCGCAGCTATAATCCGTATCAGTTCTTATACTCTCGCCAATCGGTATAAGCAGTTTCTTCATCAAAGCAATTAAACCTTTCCGCCTGTGACTGCCTGATTCTTCAGCCTGTCCTTTACCGATACTGCACTTGTCATACGAGCACCTCCAGATACTGCCGCATAGTCTTCTCACATTTCATAAGTTCTGCATACCTCAGAAGCCTGTTCAGGTTTCGGTCTTTTCTTCGCAGATACGTAACCAGAATTTCCTTTGTCTCTTCGGCCCCGATCTTTTCTCTGTAAAACACGATATCGACGACCGTTTTTTCCATATCGTAAATCATGAATCCATTTTTTCCCTCTTCGACTTTCGTAACGCCCAGCTTATGTCGTTCATCCGTATAATGATGAACATTCATCTGCGGCCAGTCCGGTATTGTGGATATCCTGGCTTTTCGCGGTATTGCTACATCTACAGAATCCGGAATGAACGATGTCAGATTATAGTAAACCGCCGCGCTGAGCAGACAGATCACACCATCCGGCGCATACGCCCCCATATAATAGAAGTCCGATTCTTCTCCGTGATACTCGGCATTCTCATAGTATCTCTTATTTAGTTTTATAAGTTTTCCATCACTGACCAGTTTACTGACCTTATATTGCGAGAAACCTTTCTTTTTAAGTTCCTGCATGGAAAAAATTTTCTGATCCTCAGGAAGCACTGCTGCATCCATCGTCTTTCCATCCCCTTTTCGCTCCGGACAAAACTGAACAGATGTCATTTGACCTGCACACCTCGATATAGATTTTTAATTTATTTTCGGCATTTTATACTTTTGCCGAATTTCAATTAAATAATATAACAAAATTACCTTCGTGTCAATTAAAATATAAGAATTTCTTCAAATAATCGAAAAAGCAAATAAAATCGCCTTCACAAGTACCTGACTGTCCTTCAGCAGATCACACAGGGAATCTTGCAAAATACCCCGCTGCACAAAACAGCGGGGTATTTCTGTACTCTTTTATTCCTATATTCCTTTATTCCTGTATTTCCTATCCTGCCGAAACCGCGGCTTCTTTCATCGCCTTTACATACTCGGCCACGTGCGGCACGCAGTCCGCTCCGTACTGGCCGCACATCTTCACGATCGCGGAGCCGACGATGACTCCGTCCGCGAATCCGGCCATGCGCTTCGCCTGCTCCGGCGTCGAAATACCAAAGCCGATCGCACACGGCAGGCTGCTGTTTGCCCGGACGAGCTTTACCATCTCTCCGACATCCGTCGTGATCTCCGTGCGCACGCCGGTGACACCGAGCGATGAGACACAATAGATAAATCCCGCCGCCGCCTGCGCGATCGTGGCGATCCGCTCATGGGACGTCGGCGCGATCAGGGAGACCAGCGCCAGACCGTACTGTTCGCAGACTGAGCTGAATTCTTCTTTCTCTTCAAACGGCACATCCGGCAGGATGATGCCATCCATGCCGATCTCGGCGGCCGTCTTCACAAACCGCTCCGTCCCGTAGGAATAAACCACATTCGCATAGGTCATGAACACCATCGGGATCTGCGTGTTTTTGCGGATCCTGCGGACCATATCAAAAATCTTGTCCGTCGTCACGCCGCCCGAGAGGGCGCGCATGTTGGCCTCCTGGATCACCGGACCCTCCGCGGTCGGATCGGAAAACGGAATGCCAAGCTCGATCAGGTCTGCTCCGGCCTTTTCCATCGCGCAGACAAGCTGCTCCGTAACCTCCAAGGAGGGATCGCCGCACGTCACAAAGGGAATGAATGCCTTCCCGTTTTCAAATGCCTTCTGTATCTTATTCATGGATATCCTCCCCTCTGTAACGCGCGATCGCCGCACAGTCCTTGTCCCCGCGCCCGGAAATATTGATCACGATGATCTGATCCTTCCTCATCTGCGGCGCAAGCTTCATCGCATACGACACAGCGTGGGCGCTCTCGATCGCCGGAATAACGCCCTCCATTCTCGACAGATACTCAAATGCCTCTACAGCCTCGTCGTCTGTCACCGGCACGTACTCTGCACGCCCCTTGTCATACAGGTATGCGTGCTCCGGCCCGATACCCGGGTAATCCAGTCCGGCCGAGATCGAATACACCGGGGCGATCTGCCCGTACTCATCCTGGCAGAAATACGATTTCATGCCGTGGAAGATGCCGAGCCGCCCGGTAGCGATCGTCGCCGCGGTCTCCGCCGTGTTGACTCCGCGCCCCGCGGCCTCGCAGCCGATCAGGCGCACGCTTTCATCCCCGATGAAGTGGTAAAACGCGCCGATCGCGTTTGAACCGCCTCCGACGCACGCCAGCACCGCGTCCGGAAGCTTTCCTTCCTTCTCCATGAGCTGCTCCTTGATCTCCTTTGAGATCACGCTCTGGAAATCGCGCACGATCGTCGGGAACGGGTGCGGGCCCATCACAGAACCGAGCACATAGTGGGTATCGTCGATGCGCTTTGTCCACTCGCGCATCGTCTCCGAGACCGCATCCTTGAGCGTCCCTGTGCCGCTCTTGACCGCGTGCACCTGCGCGCCGAGAAGCCGCATCCGGTACACGTTCAGCGCCTGGCGGATCGTGTCTTCTTCGCCCATGAACACTTCGCATTCCATGTCCATCAGCGCCGCGGCCGTTGCCGTCGCCACGCCGTGCTGCCCGGCTCCTGTCTCCGCGATAACCCGGGTCTTGCCCATCTTCTTTGCCAGGAGCACCTGTCCGAGCACGTTGTTGATCTTGTGCGCGCCGGTGTGGTTCAGGTCCTCGCGTTTCAGATAAATCTTCGCGCCGCCCAGATCCTCCGTCATTCGTTTTGCAAAATAGAGCCGCGACGGACGGCCCGCATAGTCATTCAGAAGCTCCGTCAGCTCCCGGTTAAATTCCGGGTCGTTTTTATAATGATTGTATGCCTGTTCCAGCTCAATCACGGCGTTCATCAGCGTCTCCGGTATATACTGTCCGCCGTGAATCCCAAATCTTCCGCTCATCTCAATTCCTCCTAAACCTGCCTGCCCCGAAAGCGGGGCATCATTATATCCGGGCCAAAACACGCTGCGCAGGTTCCGGCCACTGCCGCCCGCGCACCCGGTCAGCTCTTGTATGCGCTTTCTTCTGCGCCGCGGCCATGCGGCCAGGTTCCACATAGCATTTTTCTTCACTTCGCTCCCGCGCCGCGGACAGCCTGCCGATTGCTGCGCGTCCCCGCCTCATTCCATCTGCGAACGGCTTCCACTGCCGTCAGGAACAGTCTGCGGATCGCTGCGCGTCTCAGCCTCATTCCATCTGCGAACGGCTTGCACAGCGGCCAGAATCTTCTGCCGGTCCTTCTTTCCGTCCGTCTCGAGTCCGCTGCTCATGTCCACAGCCCACGGATGCACCTGCTGCAGGGCCTGTGTCACATTATCCGGGCCGATTCCCCCTGCGAGGAAGAACGGCCGCCGGATCCCGTTCGTCAGAGTCCAGTCAAATGTCTCTCCCGTACCGCCCTCCCCGTTGTCGAGCAGTATATAGTCCGCGGCGCTTCCTTCGGCCTGATCAAAGGTCTTCTCATTAAACGCCCGGATCACGGTAAAATCTCCCCGCGATTTCAGCTCCCGGACATACGCCTCATCCTCATGGCCGTGCAGCTGGGCCATGAGGATCATGCCCTCCTTCAGGAGGGCGGCCACGCTCTCAAGAGGTTCGTCGCGAAATACCCCCACCGGAATGATGCCCGGGGCAAGCTCCTTCACCAGCGCGCGCATCTGGTCCGCAGAGACGTTGCGGATGCTCTTCGGCACATTGATGACAAACCCGCAGAAATCCGGCATGGCCTCGTTGACATACGCGACATCCTCCGGCCTGCTCAGGCCGCAGATCTTGATCTTGATTCTGTTATTCCTGTCCATCGCACTGCACCCTTTTCTGAATCTTCACACACCGCAGGCGGAGCACCATGCACTTCTGCATTCCAGCCGCCGAACTGTGCGCTTCCCTGCCCCGCACACCGAGCCATGCACTTCTGCATTCGATACTCGGCGCCGCCGAATCATGCGCTTATTTACTCCCGCGCCGCGCCATGCACTCCTTTACCCTGGCGCCCGATCACACGCCTCTCCACTCCCGCAGCAGCCGCTCCTTTTCTTTGGAGCGCATCAGCGTTTCGCCGATCAGCACCGCATCCGTACCATTCTCGCGCAGATTCCGGATGTCCTCCGCCGTGCGGATTCCGCTCTCTGACACGAACAGGATCTCCGGCGGCACCAGGCGCCGAAGGCGCAGACTGTTATTGATGTCCACGGTAAAGGTTCGCAGATCGCGATTATTGACCCCGATGATCCTCGCGTCGGCCCTCAGAGCGCGCTCCACCTCTTCCTCATCGTGCGCCTCCACCAGCGCCGACAGCCCCAGCTCCCGGGCAAGCTGCCCGTACGCCGCAAGCTGTCCGTCGTCCAGGATCGCGCAGATCAGCAGGACCGCCGATGCCCCCAGCGTCTTCGCCTGGTAGATCATATACTCATCCACCGTAAAGTCCTTGCGCAGCACCGGGATCTGCACCGCCTGTGCGATCTCCCGCAGATACTGATCCTGCCCCTGGAAATAGAACGGCTCTGTCAGACAGGAAATCGCCGCAGCACCCGCGCGCTCATAGTCCTTCGCGGTCTCCAGGTACGGAAAATCCGGCGCGATCAGCCCCTTCGAGGGCGAAGCCTTCTTCACCTCGCAGATGAATGAGATCCCCTCCCGGGCCAGAGCGCGCGCAAACGGGAATTTCCCCAGCCGCACGGCCGGCACATGCGGGCGGCCTCCCAGCCGCATGACACCTTCAGGCATCCCGGCGTCCGGGCTTTCATTTTCCCGGCCTTCCTCACCGCGTTCTGCCCGCAGCGTTTCCTCGTCCCAGCCTTCCTCACCGCGTTCTGCCCACAGTGTTTCCTCGTCCCGTGCGATCCGCTCCGCCTCCCGGCGCAGCCCGCTCAATGGCATCTGCTGCTTCTCCCGGACAATTCTCTCCTTTGTTTTATCTGCAATTTCATTTAAAATATTCATCGCTGTGATCCCTGATCCTCAAATCTGAATGCCGGCCTTACTCCTGGTTGCTTTCCTTTGCAAACGCCTCCAGTACGCCGAGCGCCGCACCGCTGTCAATCTGCTTCTCCGCCAGGCGCACGCCTGCCTCTATCGAATCAGCCCTGCCGGCGATGTACAGCGCCGCTCCTGCGTTCATGCAGACTGCCTGGCGCTTCGGCCCGTGGTCAGCGCCGCTCAGGATGGCCATCGTGATCTCCGCATTCTCCTGCGGGGATCCGCCCTTCAGGTCGTCCTTTTCGCATCTGGAATAGCCGAACTGCTCCGGCATGATCGTGTAGGACGTCAGCTTTCCGTCCCGGATCTCGCAGACAGAGGTCGGCGCACTCATCGAGATCTCATCCAGCTTATCCTGTCCGAATACCACCATTCCTCTGGTCACCCCAAGGTTCATCATGACCTGCGCAAGCGGCTCCACAAGCTCATCCTCATACACGCCCATGAGTTCCATATTGGCTCCCGCCGGGTTCGAGAGCGGCCCAAGGATGTTGAACACCGTGCGGATTCCCAGCTCCTTCCGCACCGGCGCCACATATTTCATCGCCGTATGGTAATTCTGCGCGAACAGGAAGCAGATATTCAGCTTTTTCAGAAGCTCGAGGCTCTTTGCAGGAGACACCGTGATCTTCACGCCAAGCGCCTCCAGCACATCCGCCGCCCCGCTCTTCGAGGACGCCGCGCGGTTGCCGTGCTTCGCCACCGGAACCCCGGCCGACGCGATCACCATCGCAGATGTCGTGGAGATATTGAAGGAATTTGCCCCGTCTCCGCCGGTTCCCACGATCTCCAGCACATCCATCTCGTGCAGCAGCCTCAGGCCGTGCGCCCGCATTCCGGCGGCCGACGCCGTGATCTCGTCAATCGTCTCTCCCTTCATCGCCAGTGCCGTCAGGTAGGAGGACATCTGAATCGTCGTAGCCTCGCCGCTCATGATCTCATCCATTACCGCTTCCGCTTCCTGGTACGTCAGATCCTGCTTCTTCGAAAGTTTGATAATCGCCTCTCTAATCATTTTTGATTACCTCCATAAAATTTTTGATTATCTGCATCCCATCCGGCGTCAGTACCGACTCCGGGTGAAACTGTAGTCCGTATAAAGGATATTCCCTGTGCTCCACGGCCATCACCTCTCCGTCCGCCGTGCGCGCAGTGACCCGCAGCTGCGCGGGCAGCGTCTCCTCAAGTGCCGCCAGCGAGTGATAGCGCGCCACCTTCACCGGAGACTCCAGGCCCCGGAACAGCACGCACTCCCTGTCGATCAGGGCCTCCGACTGCTTGCCGTGCATCAGCTCCTTCGCGTAGGACACCGTGCCGCCAAACGCCTGGCAGATCGCCTGATGCCCCAGGCAGACCCCGAGGATCGGGATTTTTCCTGCCAGCCGCCGGATCGCCTCGATACAGACGCCCGCATCCTCCGGCCTGCCGGGCCCCGGAGAGAGGATCAGCGCTTCCGGCTGCATCGCCTCGATCTCTTCCACCGTATACGCGTCGTTGCGGATCACCGTGATGTCCGGCCGAACCGCCCCCGCAAGCTGATACAGATTGTAGGAAAAACTGTCGTAATTATCAATCAGTAGGATCATTCTACTCCCTCCTCCGCCAGCCGAACCGCGTTCACAACCGCTCTGGCCTTGTTGCAGCACTCTTCAAATTCCCTGTCCGGCACGCTGTCCGCCACGATCCCGGCCCCGGAGCGGATCGTGATCCGTCCGTTTTTCTTAAAGGCCAGCCGGATCGCGATGCAGGTGTCAAGATTTCCCGTGAAATCAAGGTAGCCGATGGCGCCTCCGTAGACGCCGCGCTTCCTGCCCTCCAGCTCGTCGATGATCTGGCAGGCGCGCAGCTTCGGCGCGCCCGAGAGCGTTCCCGCCGGAAGGATCGCGTCCACCGCATCTACCGCGTCCCTGTCCGCCCGGATCCTCCCGGCCACGGTTGAACCGATGTGCATGACGTGCGAATAGCGCTCGATCGTCATATATTTTTCTACGTGTACGCTGCCGATCTCGCTGATCTTTCCGATATCGTTGCGCCCGAGATCCACCAGCATATTATGCTCTGCGAGCTCCTTTTCATCCGCCAGAAGCTCCCGCTCAAGCCGTTCGTCTTCCTCCGGCGTGAGCCCACGCGGCCTCGTGCCGGCCAGCGGAAAGGTGTGCAGCACGCCGTCCTCCAGCCTGACCAGCGTCTCCGGCGACGCGCCCACAAGCTCGATATCGTCACTCGTGAAGTAAAACATGTAGGGCGAGGGGTTTGTCGTGCGCAGCACCCGGTACGTGTCAAACAGGCTGCCCTCCGCCTGCGCCTCCATCGGGTTTGAGAGCACCACCTGGAAAATATCGCCCTCATAAATATAGTGCCGGGCCTTCTCGACCATCTCCCCGTAGCGCTCCCGCGAAAAGCACGGCTCGATCTCGCCCCGGACGCGCAGCGGCGGGAAATACGCCTTCACCCCGCTTTTCAAAAGCTCCGCCATCGCGTCCAGCTCCGACCTCGCCCTCTCATAGGACGCCTCCAGATCATCCGTCCGGACGCCGCAGACCAGGATCACCTTCTGACGGTAGTTGTCAAACACGATCACCTTGTCAAACAGCATCAGATCCGCGTCCTGAAAAGCATCCGGATCCTCGCCCGTGAGCTTCAGCGTCGGCTCGCTGTAGCAGATATAATCATAGGCAAAATATCCGACCAGGCCGCCCGTGAATGTCGGCATCCCCTCAATCTTCGGGCTTCTGTTCTCCGCGAGCACCTCGCGGATCACGCTCTGCGGACTGTCCGTCCGGATCTCCTCCCGGATCTCGGCCCGGCCGCTGCAGATATCCTCCCCGCGGCGGATCCGCACCTGCCCGGCACGGCACGTAATCTCCATCGTCGGCGCATATCCGAGAAACGAATACCGCCCCCACTGCTGATGCGCCTCCGCGCTCTCCAGCAGATAGCAGTGCGTGCTGGCTGCCCGCAGCGTGCGCATCACCTCGATCGGCGTGAAGCGGTCGGCGAGCAGCTCCCGGCAGACCGGAATCCTTCTGTACCGGCCCGAAGCCGCAATCTCCTTTGCCTGTTCCAATGTAGGATACATGATATCCCTCCTTGTCGCTGTATATACTTTTCTGAACCTGTGCAGGTTCATTCTCTGCTGCAGCATTCTGCATTTCTTCCACTCGGGAAAACGCCTCCGCATTTCCCCTCGTTGTCATGACGGCCGCCGGATAAACCTTTACAAATCCATTTTCCGTCCCGCGCCAAATCAGCGGCACATCAGTATGCCTGCCCTGCCCGGGACCGGAGGCGAACGCTGCACATTCGCCCGGCCCGCTGCCGCGCACACAAAAAAACCCTGACAGACCTGTCTTGTCTGCCAGGGACGAATTTATCCGCGGTGCCACCCTGATTCACAGAACACTGCTTCCGCAATGTACCATGCCCTTATGAGATACGACCATATCTCCGCAACTGACGTATGCCTCACGTCGCAGAATACTCGGCTGCATGCCTTTGACTGCGCCCTCGGCGGCCCATTTGACAGCCTGCTTCCCGATCCGGCTCCCACCTCCCCGGACTCTCTGTGCGTGCATAACTGCCTTTACTTCCGCTTCAACGGTTTGCTGTGTTAAATTTCTTTACCTATACTACTACACCCGAGTGGGATTGTCAACGATTTTTTTCCATTTAATTAACGCGTTTTAATTTATTTGTAAATAATCACACTTTATTATTGACATTCTCCGAAAAGTGCACTATATTAATCCTATCAGGAAATCACCGGCGATTCTGCCACTCTTCCCATACAAATGACATCTATCACAAACAACACAAAATTAATTTGCAGAGCAATTCCTGCAGCATATTCTTTCACCAAACTATCTGCATAAGGAGCATTCTATGGAAGAAATCAGAGAAATTTTTGACCGAACCTTCAAACGTATCTTTTCCCTCTCCAACGCCGCCATACTCAGTCTGATCAACGGCCTGTTCGGCACAAACTACGCTCCGGACAGCAGCCTTGTTTATGCTAACCGTGAAGCCGTCGACGCTTCTCTGAAACGTCATTTTGCAGACGTTTTTCTTGTTGTCAACAATGAGTACCATTATCACCTCGAAGCGCAAATTTACTCTGACAGCGCCATCGTGATGCGTGTCTTTGAATATGGCTTTTATCATGCTCTGGAATCCCGTCCGGACGGCAGTTTTCAACTCAATTTTCCCGAACCCGTCGTCATCTACCTCGTAGATAATCCCGATATCCCTTCAGACAGCATTTTACAGATCAACTTTTCCGGGCAGGGAAGCTTCGATTACCATGTGCGCAACTTTGTATATCCCAGACAGACTCTCGCAGAACTGGAGCAAAAAAAGCTGATTGTTCTGATTCCCTTCCAGATGCTGCGTCTCCGTGCAATCCTCTATGACTGCAGGGAGCGGGTAAGATTCCCTTCCCAGAGCGAATTTCAGCAGTTGAAAGAGATTATCGCATCTGATATAATGGAAAGTATAAAAACGAACCTCTCTGTCGGCAACATCACCTACGCCGACGCGGCAAAGCTGATAGAGCTCACGAATAATCTATATGAACAGATTATTCTACATTACCAGAAACGAGGAGGCGATCAAACCATGGGAGTTATGCTGCCCGGCGCTATTGAACTGCCGCACGACGATATCATTTTTAAACTTGAAAGACTTGAAGAGCTCGAGGAGAAAAATGCTGCCATGGCTGATGAAATTGCGGCTCTGAGCAGCGAAAACGAAAAATTAAAGGCATATATTGCGCAGCTCAAAGCCTCAAAATAGCCTGCGAAAAGTAATCCTTGGGAAGACCGGGTTCTCCTTTATTATGACCCGGAACCTGTCAGAGGAAATACCCATATTCCCGGGAAAGAGCTGCGCATAGCGGTTCTCGAGCAATAAATTGAATCGCAAAGGTCGGAAAGGCTCCCGACACACTCGCAAGAGTACCTGAGATGATGGATACGCCGCCCATCTTGAGATTCAATCTAACGACAAGGTGTCTTCATTGCGAAGGCACCTTTTTATTACAGCTTCCTGATTGTCAAAGAATCTTCTCATCCCCTCATCATAACCCGAAGTCATATTGTAAGTACTCAGGAAACACCTGATCCATCCGCCAGCTCTGCCAGAGCAGGAATCCTGTCACCTCGCCATGTTCCGCCTGATATCTGGTCAACCCATATGTCAGCAAATCATCCACATATTCCCTCAGCTCAGCATCCTGGCAAACATTCAGCGAAGCATTTCCGGCATCAACCGTCATAAACCCGCTCTGCTCCATGTACAATAGCGCATGGGAAAATGCCTCATCCGAAGCATCTGGCAGGCGCAGTTTATATCATTCTCACTCCGCCTTTTTCAGCCGCTGCTTCGCCAGCGAATACTCCTGCGCGTACCGGTTCCTGTAGAGCGGGAAGCTGCTCATCCTGCGCTGGTAGAGCTTCTTCAGGAACTGCGCGTCGGTCGTGGACTGTTTGATGCCGCACGCCTTTACCGCGTTGACCGCTGTCGTCTGGCCGTGCTGGATCGAGTAGCTGTAGACTGCGCCCTTCACGACGTCCGAGCGGGTCCCAAGGTTTATTCCCGCCCTGGAGAGCGTTTTCTCCACCGGATCATAATAATTTTCTTTTGCAAATTTGTCCTGCAGCTCGGCGAACAGCTGCGGATTGCGCGCATAGATCTTTCTCCAGGCCTTGAAAAAGCCCTCATTGCTCTTCAGCTTCGTTCCGTTCGTATACTTCGCATAGTTTTTAAATTCCGCACAAAGTTCACTGTTTTTCGCGTATGCGTATTTCACAAACGGGAGCAGGGAGTAGCGGTTGTCAAACTGATACGCGCCGCAGGCATTTCCGTGGTCGCCGCCGGTCTGCTTGTAGGCTTCGCTTCCGGACTCGAACTGGAGGAAGAACAGCATGTCCTCACTCGGAGCGTCCGTACTTTTCTTCAGCGTGCACACGCCCTTCTCGTCGATCACATACTTCCGGCCCGCATATTTGACCGTCTTATCCTTCTGCATCACGCCGTTCGACGAAAAATAATACAGCTTCCCCTTGACCGCGTAAATGCCCGTCACCCTGGTCTTTGTGGTCTTGTCTATGTAATATTTCTTCTTGCCGACCTTCAGCCACCCGGTGACCATCTCGCCGCTGTCTTTGTAGTAGTAGTACTCTCCCTTGATCTCCTGCCAGCCTTCTTTAAAATTCTTGATCCATTTTCCGTCCTCCCGGGCAAACCCCCGGATCTTCAGGCCGTCCATCTCCCTGGTGAGCCATTTGTTGCGGTCCAGATAACCCTGCTTATTCAGGTGCCGGTTGCCGACCCACTCATTCTTCACCAGCCTGCCGTTCTTGTAGCACTGCCGCTCTCCGTTGGGCGCGGTCTTCCACGTATAGTCAGCCGCGTTTACCTTAACCGTCTTTCCTGCCAGGATCACAAGCAGAAGCAAAAGGAGCCCTGCCACTCTTTTCTGTCTCTTCATCGTCTTCTCCCCCAGTCATGTGATTTTCTTATGCATGAAGCGCGCCTCAAAAAAATTAAGATTTCCTTAATTTTCGCATAAAATTCTTCTCATGTCAAAGGTAATAATTACCGTGTCAGCTGCCAGAAGACGACCGCGCTCGCGGCGGCCACATTCAGCGAGTCCACATCATGCGCCATGGGAATCTTTACCGTGTAGTCGCAGGCCCGGATCGTCGCCGCGTCCAGACCCTCCCCCTCATTCCCGAGAAGAACAGCCAGCCTCTTTTCGCCTGCCAGGTTCGGATCGTCGATCCCCACAGAATCCTCTTCAAGCGCCATCGCCGCCGAGGCAAAGCCCATCTGTTTCAGCTTTCCGACGTACTCCGGCGGTGAGGCATCCAGATAAGTCCACGGGATCTGAAATACCGTTCCCATGCTCACACGGACCGCCCTCCGGTACAGCGGATCGCAGCAGCCGGACGTTAAGAGCACCGCGCCGAGGCCGAGCGCAGCAGCCGAGCGGAAGATTGCCCCGACATTCGTCGGATTCACGATATCCTCCAGCACGGCAATCCGTGACGCTCCGGCGCACACCGTTTCCGCCGCAGACAAAGCGCGCCTGCGCATCGCACAGAGCACTCCCTGCGTCAGATGATACCCGGTGATCCGCACGAGTACGCCCGGGTCCGCTGTATATACCGGGACATGCTCACAGCGCTCAAGGATTCTTCCAAGCAGTTCCGGATTCCGCTGGGACTCCTTCTGCCGCTGGGACTCCTCCCGCCGCAGGCTCTCTTCCCGCCGCCGGGTCTCTTCCCGCAGCTGGGATTCTTCTTGACGCAGGCCCATTCTCTCAAGGGCATGCGCAACAAGCCGCTCCTCTGCCAGCAGAGAGAGCGGCTCATAGCCTGCATCCAGCGCGCGGAGGATCACCTTCGGGCTTTCCGCGATGAAGATCCCGGGCTCCGGCTCAAAACAGCGCCGCAGCTGCACCTCAGACGTACATGCGTACATCCGCAGTTCCTCCGCATTTAAATTGTCAACAGGAATAATCTCCGGCATTGCTTCCTCCCACGCATACCTTTCTCAGTGAAACAGAATGCGCATCAGCGCACCGGCACGATCTCCAACCAGTATCCGTCTGGATCCTCGATGAAGTAAATGCCCATGGCCGGGTTTTCAAAGCAGATGCAGCCCATTTCCTGATGCTTTTTGTGCGCCGCCTCAAAATCCGCTGTTCGGAATGCCAGATGAAATTCGCACTCGCCAAGATCATATTTCTGCGGGTGGTCCCGCAGCCAGGTCAGCTCCAGTTCAAAATCGCTCTCATCATTGCCTACGTAAACAATAATGAAAGAGCCGTCCGCCGCGGCATTGCGGCGCTTTTCCTCCAGCCCGAGGGCCTCCCTGTAAAATTTCAGGCTCCGATCCAGATCCGAGACATTATAATTTTCATGAATCATCTGAAACTTCATAATTGATTCCTCCCGATATGCTGATAAGATGATAACGACTGCCAGACACCCGTCTTCCGTCGTCTGTTTCCACATTCATTTCTTCTGCTCAGGCGCAAAGTATCATGAAGCAGCCCTTCACCTTCAGTCCTCACGTCCGTCTCCGGTCAAATTTCCGCGAGAGCATCATCCCGATCCCCTGGAAGATCTGCACCAGCACGACCAGAAGCACCACAGTCACGATCATGATGTCGGCCTGATAGCGGTTATAGCCGTAGCGGACCGCGATCGCGCCAAGACCGTCCGCGCCCACGGTGCCTGCCATTGCGGAATAGCCGAGGATCGTGGCCGTCACGATCGTCGCATTGACGATCAGGGAGGTGCGCGCCTCCGTCAGGAGCACCTTGAAAACGATCGTCCATGTGCTCGCGCCCATGCTCTGCGCGGCCTCGATCACACCGTGGTCAACCTCCTTCAGGGAGGACTCCACCATCCGCGCTATGTAGGGAGCCGCCGCGATCGTCAGCGGCACGATCATCGCATTCGAGCCATAGCTCCTGCCGACGATCAGCCGCGTCAGCGGGATCAGCATGATCAGCAGGATCAGGAACGGGATGCTCCGGAAAATATTTGACAGAAAATCGAGCACCTTATAGACCACCGCGTTCGGGCGGATCCCGTCCTTATCGGTCACGGTGAGCAGGATGCCGAGCGGCATGCCGAGCACATAGCCCAGAAAAGTCGGCACCAGCGTCATGTACAGCGTCTCGCCGATGCCCTCAATGATCATTTGAATTACCTTCTCATCAAACATAATCTCTCAACTCCTCCACTGCAAGTTTTGCCCCGACCAGGTACGCGATCATCTTGTCTCCCAGGATCTCATCCTCCGGGAGCTGAAGGATCATCTCTCCCGCGGCCACGCCGTCCAGATCTCTTGTATTTGCATAAAGAATATTCACGGGCGTCTTGAAGGCCAGCACCATATTGCCGATCACCGGCTCGAAGGACGAATTTTCCGAGAACACGATGCGCACACAGCGCTTTCCCTTCATCTCCGCGACCCGCTCATAGCCCTGATAGATCAGCCGCTTCGCCTCGCGGGATTTCGGCGCCTGGAAGATCTCCTCCACCGTGCCGTGCTCCACAAGACATCCGTGATCGATGATCGCCACATGACTGCAGATCTCCTGCACCACCGCCATCTCGTGCGTGATGACCACGATCGTGATCCCGTAGTCACGGTTGATCTGCTTCAGCAGCTGCAGGATGGACTTCGTCGTCTGCGGGTCCAGGGCGCTCGTCGCCTCGTCGCACAGAAGGATCTTCGGGTCTGCGGCGAGCACGCGCGCGATCGCCACACGCTGCTTCTGGCCGCCCGAGAGCTGCGCCGGGTAGGCGTGCGCCTTCTCCTCCAGGCCGACGATCCGCAGATATTCCATCGCCTTCTCCCGCGCATCGCGCTTTCGGATCCCCGCTATCTCCATCGGAAAGCAGACATTGTCAATGACGTTCCGCTGCATCAGCAGATTGAAATGCTGAAAAATCATGCCGATGTTTTTGCGCGCCTCGCGCAGTTCCTTTTCAGAAAGCGAGGCAAGATCCTGCCCGTCCACGGTCACCCTGCCGCCGGTCGGGCGCTCCAGAAAATTCAGGCAGCGCACCAGGGTGCTCTTTCCCGCGCCGGACATGCCGATGATCCCATAGATGTCGCCCCGGGAAATATCCAGGGTAACGTCATTCAGCGCATGCACCTCCGCCTCTCTGCCGTTAAATTTTTTATCCAGATGTTCGATTCTGATAATCGGTTCCATATGTTCCTCCAAAGGCGCGCTCCCGCGCCATACATTCTGCCGCTGTATCCCGGCATCCTGCGTTCCGTCAGTTCACATTCCTGAGTATAATATAAAAAGAGAGCTGTTGCAAGAACGAACCTGAACAGCTCTCACATTATTGACATTTCCGGAAGCTTCTGCGGGCAGAGAGATTTCGTTACTCGGTAACGGCCTCAGTCTCTGCCGGGGTCAGGGCCTCAGACGCAGCCTCTGTCTCCGCCTCAGCTTCGGCGTCGTCCTCGAACGGGATGACAGCGCCGTCATACGTCTCATTGATGAAGTTCTTGATTTCATCCGACTTCAGCACAGACACCAGAGCCTGGATGCCCTCGTTGTTCTCGTTGCCCTCTTTTACGGCGATCACATTCACATAGGTCTTCGCCGCCTCAGAATCGGAGGACTCATACGCGATGGAATCTTTCGCAACAGAGAAGCCTGCGTCCAGCGCATAGTTTCCGTTCATAACCGCGAATGCGACTTCCTCCACAACACGCGGAACCTGAGCCGCCTCGAGCTCCTGGATCTCGATGTCATATGGATTCTCTTCGATATCATTTACAGTAGCGGTCAGGCCCGCGTCCTCAGCCAGCGTGATCACGCCGTTGTCCTGCAGGAGCAGAAGCGCTCTCGCCTCGTTCGTCGTATCATTCGGAACCGCGATCACATCGCCCGCCTCCAGCTCATCAAGGCTGGACTTGGTGCCCGGATAGATGCCGAACGGCTCATAGTGGATGCCGCCCGCATTCACCAGATGTGTGCCCTTCTCCTCATTGAAGCTCTCCAGGTACGGAATATGCTGGAAATAGTTCGCGTCGATCTCTCCGCTCTCAACCACCTCATTCGGCAGAATATAGTCGTCAAACTCTTCCACCTCAAGCGTCCATCCCTGCTCTTCAAGGATCTTCGCCGCCTCTGCAAGGATCTCGGCGTGCGGCGTCGGAGACGCTGCCACGGTAATCGTCTTGTCCTCTTCAGCTCCGGCAGTGCCGGTCACGCAAAATGACGCCGCTGCAGAAAGTGCCAGCGCTGCTGTCAGTACTCTTGATAAGTTCTTTTTCATAATACCTTTCCTCCTTTTTCAGATCAAGACCGGTGCGGTCTCTCTGGATTTCCATCCGTAATCATACCACCCGCCCGGCCAAAATGCAACGATTTCTTAAAGAAAGCCCGGTCTCCATGCAGGGGCAGGCGGCAGGCTCGCCTGCCAGGCTGGCCATGCATGAGAGACGCTATATGTATGAGCAATACAGCAGCACGAACGAATGTGAGTGCTGCGATTTGCGAATACATACAGGAGCGCGGGAGTGCGAAGCACGGAGCGATCCGTCGGGCTTTCTCCCAGTACAGGTGCCCGGTCTCCATGCAGAGACAGACGGCAGGCCCGCCTGCCGGGCTGGCCATGCATGAGAGACGCTATATGTATGAGCAATACAGCAGCATGAACGAATGTGAGCGCTGCGATTTGCGAATACATACAGGAACGCGGGAGTGCGAAGCACGGAGCGATCCGTCGGGCTTTCTTTTAGTACAGGCAGACCCGGTCTCCATGCATAAACCCTTTAATCTGTAAACAGCGGGGTGGAATAGTATCTGTCGCCCGAATCCGGGAGCAGCGCCACTATCGTCTTCCCCTTATTCTCCGGGCGCTTCGCAAGCGTGATGGCCGCGGACAGGGCCGCGCCGGACGAGATCCCGACCTGGATCCCATCCTTTTTCGCCAGAAGCTTCGCCGCTGCAAAGGCATCCTCATTCTCTATCGCGATGATTTCATCATAGACGGAGGTGTTCAGGGTCTTCGGCACAAAACCGGCGCCGATCCCCTGCAGCTTGTGCGGACCCGGCTTGCCGCCCGAGAGCACCGGCGAACCTGCGGGCTCGACCGCCACGATCTTCACTTCCGGCTTCTGCGCCTTCAGGTACTCGCCGACCCCGGTCAGCGTTCCGCCCGTGCCGACTCCGGCGACAAAAACATCCACCGCACCGTCCGTATCGTCCCAGATCTCCGGGCCGGTCGTCGCTCTGTGGACTGCCGGATTGGCCGGATTTTCAAACTGTCCCGGAATAAACGCGCCCGGGATCTCCCGTGCCAGCTCGTCAGCTTTCTCTATCGCGCCGCTCATCCCCTTTGCACCGTCCGTCAGAACCAGCTCTGCGCCGTACGCTTTCAGGATATTCCTGCGCTCAACGCTCATCGTCTCCGGCATCGTCAGGATGATGCGGTAGCCCTTCACAGCGGCGATCGCCGCCAGGCCGATCCCGGTATTGCCGGACGTCGGCTCTATGATCACAGAACCGGCCTTCAGAAGGCCCTTTTCCTCCGCGTCCTCAATCATGGCCTTCGCAATGCGGTCCTTCACACTCCCCGCCGGATTGCGGTACTCCAGCTTCACCAGAAGTCTGGCCTCCAGCCAAAGCTCTTTCTCCAGGTTCACGGCCTCCACCAGCGGAGTGCCGCCAATCAGCCCCAGAATTCCCTGATAAATCTTTCGCATTTTTCCTTCCTCCTATATTGCCTATCTGTTTAATATGTTTTTGCATGACGATATTATATTCCTGCTCCGGGCACTTGTCAACACTTTTTTCGTCCTGATGTCTGACGCCGATCACACCCATTTTTATCTCTGCGC
Organism: uncultured Lachnospiraceae bacterium; assembly: GCA_947628955.1. Taxonomy (GTDB): domain Bacteria; phylum Bacillota; class Clostridia; order Lachnospirales; family Lachnospiraceae; genus Choladousia. The sequence continues at coordinate 49,134 of CANRBX010000009.1, forward strand.
GCCGCCCGGCCTCCGCACGAATCACATCCATTCCTTATACCTGCGCGTCAGGCGGCCTCCGCACAGACCGCGTCCATTCTCCATACCCGCGCGCCGCCCGGCCCCTGAATCACTTTCTTACGGCCTCAGCAGCAAATGCTTCGGCCTGGTCTGAACGGCCCCTTCATTCCTCGTGCAGATGGTTCCAGATCTGGTTGCGGATCATCTCCATCGCGGCCTGATTATAGCCGCCCTCCGGCACGATGATGTTGGCATTCTTCTTGCTCGGCTCCACAAACTGCTCGTGCATCGGCTTCACCGTATTCAGGTACTGGCTGATGACCGATTCAAGGCTGCGCGCGCGCTCCAGCACATCCCTCTGAATCCTGCGGATAATGCGCAGGTCAGCGTCCGTGTCCACAAAAATGCGGATATCCATCAGATCGCACAGCTCCCGGTTCTCAAAGATCAGGATTCCTTCTATAATAATGACCTTTTCCGGCTTGATGATCGTCGTGTCCCTGCTGCGGTTGTGCACCGTATAGTCATAGACCGGGCATTCCACCTGCCTGCCCTCCTTCAGCTCACGGATATGTTCGATCATCAGCTCCGTGTCGAATGCATTCGGATGGTCATAATTCAGCCGGCAGCGCTCCTCATACGTCATGTCGTCATGCGACTTGTAATAATCATCATGCTTTATGATCGTCACGCCCTCATGAAACTGCGCGGCGATCTGGTTCGTCAGTGTCGTCTTGCCGCTTCCGGAACCGCCCGCGATCCCGATTACCAGTACCTTACCCATCCTGTCTCCCTCCTGTGTTTACATAATTCTGATTTTTTCTCTTTTCCGCAAAAAATTTTTCACATGTTTTTGTCATATTTTGCATTCCTATCACATAAAATAGTAATAAAATTACATATATCATTTGACAATAACATATTTTTCGATTAAAATATTTAAGAACTGGCACTTATTATCGGAGGACATATGAAGACAATTCTCATAGTATACATCATCGTGATAAACCTGACCGGCTTCCTCATCATGGGAATCGACAAATCCAGGGCGAAGCGGAACCGCTGGCGCGTGCAGGAAAAGACGCTCTTTCTGATCGCGTTTCTTTTCGGCAGCATCGGCATTCTGACCGGTATGTATGTGTTCCATCACAAGACCCGGCATCTTTCCTTCCGGCTGGGGATCCCTGCCATTCTCGTCCTGCAGATCGCGCTGGCCTGCTTTTTGTGCGCCCTCCACAGCCGCTATGCAGGCAGTCCCTCGCAGACCGTCCGGCGCGAGCTGGATCTGATACGCAATCTGGACGACGACACCATCCAGTCGTACGTCTCGTACGGCAGCCTGCTGAATTCCCGCCTCTCATCCGGAGAGACCGGCAGCGACTCTGCAGAAGCAGTCACCCTCTTTTTTAAAAATTTCAAGTACCATATTCTTGACGAACAGATTGACGGCGCGCAGGCCGTCGTCAATGTCAGTATCACAAATATCGATATGCACCAGCTGGCGCAGGATCTCTGCACCAGGCTTCTGCAGGAATCTGTCTCCCTCTATCCCCAGAACGAAGCCTCCACTACCGGTGATTACTACCGTCTGCTGCGCGATACCCTCGCGGGCAATACCTACAGTACGGTTACAACGACGGCGTGCTTTCACCTTCAGAAGGGAGATTCCGGCTGGGAGATCCTCTCAGACGAAAAGCTGGAGGATGAGCTTGTGAGCGGCTTTATCTCATCTGTCAATGACCCGTACATCCTGCCCGCCGTCAAAGTCCTCTCGCTTCATCTGGACGCGCTGAAAGCGCTGACCCCGGAACAGTGGGCGGAATATCTGTCGATTGATGATGTGTTCGCCACCTGCAACACGGATTACAGCGGCCTGATCGACGAAGAATACATCCGCCAGCTCGCGACCGATTTCGACTATGAGATCCTCCGCTGTACGGAAAACGGAGACACCGCCGAAGCCGCCGTCAGAATCACGAGCATCGATATGTCAAATGTGCTCACAGCCTACCGGAAGCATCTGGTTGCCTACGCGGCGACGACCCGTTCCCTGCGCGACAGTGAGGTCGAGTTCTCCAACACGACCGCCCGCCTGCTGCTGCAGTCCCTGCAGGAAAACGACAGATCTGCTTCGACTGACATCAATATTATCTTCCATAACAACGGCTCCGTCTGGGAGATCACCTTCGATAATGAATTTACAAATGCCCTGATGGGCAATATGTCCGGGGCGATCGACAAATTTAACCTCGTCTCCCCGGAGGACAACTCATGGATCGTCGCCCCCGCAGGCTGACCTGCCATGAACCCGGCAGGAAAGCTTCTCTTCCTGAGCGCTGCGGGGCGGCCTTCTTCTGCACATCATCTGTGCGCAAAACACTTCTGCGCGGCATACAAAAGCTTTCACGCATCAGCATGATACGGCCTTCCCTGCCGCAGGACAAAGTGAACCGGCTCATTTATTTTGGCCTGCCGGCCGCACAAAAAAGAGACATAACCTTTCCCTTTCCGAAGGTCATGTCCCATTTGCGTCCCCATAAGCTGCCGGGAGCGGATCCCACTCATTGAGGCCGAGACTCTGCTTCTGCATCGCCTGCTCCAGGCTCAGCTGCTCCGGATCATCCTCCAGATACTCCATCAGCTCTTCTATGCCCTCCCGGTTCACATTATTCACATGGAAAATGCGGATGCAGCCGGCATTGACCATCCACTGCTCTACCATAGGGATATTGGCATAGGGCGAATCCGTCTTCGTGATGATCCCGATCAGCGGCCGCAGGATAAAAGAGCGCAGGCAGGGGCTGAACAGATTGTATGGTTCATCTGCTGCCTGAACGATCGCCACCACATCGGCCTCAAAGGAAAAGCAGGCCAGACCGACGCTGAAGCGCTTTGACTCTGCATATTCTCCCGGGGTATCGATGACGTCCTCATCCGAATTTGTATACTGGGTCTTCACATAGTGAAGCTCTTCTCCCCTGAGTACCTGCGTGAGGGAAGTCTTGCCGGCTTCACTCCTTCCCATTAAGAATAATTTTTTCATATGGCACAGTCCTGTTCTGTTTTGCTAGCTTTTATGGATCTCACAGGTCCGAAAGCCCAGATCCTCGCCAAAGGAGCGGACGACCTCCCGCACGGCTGTCTCTACCTGCGGCAGCCCCCCGGTGATGATCAGGGAACCGCAGAACCGATCCATAAAGCCGATTTCGACGCCCGCGCTTTTGATCGCGATGTCCGCCGCGGCCACCACAGCCTCCCACGGGGTAAAGCGCATCAGTCCGATCGCCTCGCCCGTGTGGTCCTCCCCCTCATGGACGCCGATGTGCAGGCTGAGATTCTGGTATACGCACTGGCGGGAGGAACCGATGATGTGGGCCAGGCAGACTTCCTTTCCCGGAACGCGCACACGGGTCATGCGCAGTCTTTTCCCCTTCAGATGCTCATAATCATCGTGAAACAGCTTTTCCAGCAGCTGTTCTCTTGTTATGCTGCTCATGACCGCACTTCCTTATCTCTTTGTTATATTGCAGACCACATATCCCATGGTGTCCCGGAAAAAGTCCACGACCTCCGTCAGGGCGGACATCACATCCGAGATCTCGCCCGTGATGATCAGCGTCCCCGTAAAACGGTCTGCAAACCCCAGGTATACATTCCCGCTCTTAACCGCAATGTCCGACGCGATCACCGCAGACTCCGGCGGAGTCATGTTCATGATCCCGATCGCGGAAGAACGGTAGTCCACCTGCGGATTCAGGCCAAGCTTCTGATATACGATCGGAGCAGGGCCGCCCATCACATGCGCGAACGTGATCTCCTTTCCGGCCACCGTCTCCTGCACAATTCTGATCTGTTCTTCATGATTATCTGACATTTTCACAGACCCTTTCTCTAAGATAAATAAATCATACTATTTTAAAATTTGCGTGTCAATACCATGTATTCTATTTCTGATCCTCCCGGAACACGATTTCTCCGGTTTTCTCATCCATGCTCTCGATGATCGCCAGGGATTCCAGATGGATCCCCTTTCTGCGGATCATGTCGCCTCCGGACTGAAAGCCCTTCTCGATCGCGATCCCCGCGCCGACCAGCTCCGCCCCTGCTGCCTGTACCAGCTCCGCCAGGCCTTCCAGCGCATTTCCGTTTGCCAGAAAATCGTCGATCAGGAGCACCTTATCGCCGCTGCCCAGAAATTCCTTCGCCACAATGACGTCATACACCGTCCCGTGGGTGAACGACTCCACCTTCACCGTGTAGACGTCCCCGGCTATGTTCTTCGTCTTTGTCTTCTTGGCGAACACCACCGGAACCCCGAACTCCTCCGCGACGGCACAGGCGATCCCGATGCCGGAGGCCTCGATCGTCAGGATCTTGTTGACCCCTTCTCCCTCAAAACGTCTCTTGAACTCTCTTCCCATCTCCCGAAACAGCGCGGTGTCCATCTGATGATTCAGAAAGCTGTCCACCTTCAGCACATTCCCTTCCCGCACTTTTCCGTCCCTGCGGATCCTGTCCTTCAACAACTGCATGGCTGCTTCCTCCGTCCTGTAATTTTTCTCCCTCCCTGATGTTCCGGAAATTCTTTTGCCTCTGGCACTCTCCTTGCCTCAGAGCACCGAAAAACCCTTTGCCCTCCGGCTCTCTCCAGCCTCTGAGCGCCGAAATCTCTTTTCCTCTCTGGCACTCTTACTCTCTGGCACTCCTGCCTCAGAGCACCGAAATCTCTTTACTCTCCGGCTCTCTCCTGGCTCAAAGCACCGAAATCTCTTTACTCTCCGGCTCTCTCCTGCTTCAGAGCACCGAAAACCCTTTCGCCCTCAGGCACTCTTCTACCTCGACCGTATCCTCGACGTGCATGACCATGATCGGGCTGGCCTTGTCACGGTCAAAGGAAAGATACAGGTAGTCCACGCTGATATTGCTCTCATCGAGCGCACTGAGCAGGTGGTTCAGCGCGCCGACACGGTCCTCACACTCTATGCCCAGAACATCCGTCATTTTGCAGATATACCCGGCATCCTCCAGAACCTGAAGCGCGCGCGGCGGATCGTTCACCAGCATGCGCACGATCCCGTACTCCGCGCTGTCGTTGGTGACAGAGCCCAGAATATTGATGTCATTGCGCGCCAGAATATCCGTGATCCTGTGCATGGCCCCCTTCTGATTTTCTGCAAAAATTGCAATCTGGTCTAACATATATGCATCCTCCCGGTTATACTGATTTGTCAATGCACCTATTATAGTGTATCTGCGGCAAATTTGCCACAGAAAATTTAGCATATCTGTCCTTTTATATCTTTTTCCTGAGGACGTCCAGGATCGTCAGCCGTTCTGCGGGGATCTTTTTCCCGGCCGCGTTCAGGGTGCCGGCCGCGATCGTCTTGTTCGCGCCGTGGTAATCGCTGCCGCCCGAGATCAGCATGCCGTGCTTCTCTGCCTGCCCTGCCAGCCAGGCGCACTGTTCCATCGTGTATCTGGAGTAGTAGCACTCCAGGCCCCTCAGCCCGAAGGACAGCAGTTCCTCCAGCATGCGCGCAAATGTATCCCTGTCCGTCTCTGATTCGCCCTCGCCGCCAAGGGGATGCGCCCAGACCGGGAGGCCTCCCGACTCCAGGATCGCCCCGACCGCAGTCCGGGCCGGGATGCGGCTCTCCCCCGTCCGGCACCGGTCAAGCGTGTTCCGGATGGCCTCGTCCTTACCGGCGGCATAGCCGTATTTCACCATCAGATTGGCCAGATGCGGCTTGCCCGCGGCCGGGACCCTGCGCAGCCGCTCAAGCTCTTCCTCCGGAAAACAGACGCCGCATTCCTCGCGCAGAAAGGTGATCCGCGTCTCCAGCTTCGCTCTGCGCAGCCGCTCGCCCTCCCCAAGCGCGGCCCGGAAAGCCGGCGATGCAAAATCGCAGCCATAGCCAAGGATATGGCATTTCCCGGACGCCATCCTGCAGGAAAACTCGATCCCCGGGATGAAGAAAATTCCCTCCGGGGGCTGTGCGCGCAGCTGCTCCGCCCCGTCCACCGTGTCGTGATCCGTCAGCGCAAAGACGCGGATCCCCACATCCCGCAGCCTTCCGGCGAGCTGATCCGGGGAATCCGTCCCGTCTGAAGCTGTGCTGTGCATGTGGAGATCGGCGTCGGACACCGCTCTTTCCGGGCCGCCGGGCGCTTCGCCGGACGCCCCGCGCGGAAGCTTTTTGGGTATCCCGAGGATGCCTCCCCTGTTCTCCACCGTGTATATCTCGCAGTTTCCTATGTACCTGGACCAGTAGCTCCCGCCGGAATCCGGAGTCAGGTACTCCAGGAGCCCCTTCATCGCGATCGCGTGCGTGGAAATCAGGATATTTCCGCTCTGATTCCGGATCTCCTCCAGAAAGGCCCCGGCCCTGTCCACGACAGAGGAAAGCTGCTCCATCCCCTTCGGCGCCGGATTATGCACAAAGTCGCTGAAAAATTCGAGGATCTCCGGCGGCGGATTTCTCAGATCCGTACCCTCGTACGGGCCGTAATCCATCTCGATCAGCCTGTCGTCGATCCGGATATCCGCGCCCGGAGCCGCAAGCTCCGCCGTCTGCACCGCCCGCACCAGCGGGCTGGAATAGACCTGCGAGAAGGTGATCCCGTGTTCCCGCAGCCAGCTGCCGGCCTCCTGCGCCTGACGCATGCCGTTCTCATTCAGCGGGGAATCGCTTCTCCCCTGCAGCGCGCTCGCATGGTTCAGCCTGGTCTGTCCGTGCCGGATAATATAGATCGTGCCCCCGGCGGGGACATTCCCCGCGCAGTTATCGCCGGCTCCCATCTCAGGCCCCCATTTTCCGGGCAAAGTCCGCCATGGCCTCGGAGATCTTAATCTGCTGCGGACAGACCTTTTCGCAGGAACGGCAGCCGATGCAGGCAGACGGATGCTTTTCCTCCGGGACAGCCATCAGCGCCATCGGGGCGATAAAGCCGCCTCCCGTGAAGCTGTGCTCGTTGTACAGATCCAGAAGCCTGGGGATATCCAGTCCCGGCAGGCGCATGGCGCCCATGCCGAGGGCAGACAGCTTCAGATCCTGAAAATTCCGGTAAATCATAACAGGCTCATCCTCCTTTGGTTTCAGATAATGTTATTTCTGGATACTCGATGGCATACCTAATTACAATCGTTACAGTTTAAATCATCGAACCCGGCCGATTTTCTCTGCCGGCACATTTACCCGGGCATTATCCGGGCATATCGTATTTTTTCATCGTCTCTGCAGAGCGGTATTCGTGCTTTTCGTAATAGCCGATCAGTCTTCCATCCTCCCGCAGCGCCACCATGTAAATATCCTTGTTCTGCTTTTCATTGTGAGATGTGTACACGATGTTGTGGCTCTCGTCCGCGGCGAACCAGTCCGTCACCCGCTTTATCTTTTCCGCAGATTCCGGGTTATGGCACGCCAGCAGGCTTCTCCCGATCAGCTCCTCTCCGCCCCGCTTTGCATAATTTTCTATCGCCGCCGGATTCATGTAAATGATCTCATGCTCCAGATTGCAGATGACAACCGGGCTGCGGTCCTGATCGACAATACTCCTGTAAAAGCTGCCGTAAGATCTGAATTTTTCCTGATTTTCCTTCTCCATGATATTTTCACTCCTTATCTGTCCGCCTGACGGTTTGATCCTTCTGTTAAAAGCTGTTTTTTATCAGCCACTGCTCGGCAGCGCGGATTTGCGGCGCGCAGGCGCGCCTTTTATCGGAATCTGCTTCGCGCATTCCGATAAGATACATTATAAGCCGGTTTTCCAGTATAATCAAATAGTCATTTTCTATGAGTTTCCATGCCATAGCTGAATGGAAATTTCAAAAAAAGGGAAGCAGTTCTCCGATCATTTTATATTTCAAGACTGTTTTCATTAAGGAGAAAGTCAAATACACCCATAACCAATATCCCATCTTCGCTGTACAATGGGGCGAGGGCATCTTTTGTGATGATGATCTTTTTGAATCCATCCTGGGTCAGCAGCAGAGACCGCTGTTCCTGTTTTCTCTTGTTCTCATCAGGGAGAGCCAATGCCGACTGGATGTAATACCTCTTTGATCCTTTGTTGCAGACAAAGTCGATTTCCCTCTGTTTGCGGATCTTCTTTCCTGCTTTATCTACCTCATTTGTTATCACGACACCGACATCGACATTAAAGCCTCTGACTTTTAATTCGTTGAAAATGATATTCTCCATGGCGTGCGTTTCTTCAGCCTGCCGGAAGTTTAATCTGGCATTCCGAAGGCCCATATCAGTAAAATAATATTTTAATGGGGTATCTATATACTTTTTTCCTTTAATGTCATATCTGTATGCGCTGTCAATCAGGAACGAATCCTCAAAATATTCGATATACTTCTTAATCGTATTCGGACTTATCTTCTTGTTCTTTACGCTCTTAAATGTATCAGAAAGCTTGCTTGGATTTGTAAGCGACCCTATGGCTGATGAGAGAATGTTAAGCAATTCTTCCAGTTCAGACTTGTTTCTCACCTTATTTCTGCCAACGATATCTGAAATATAGGTTTCTTCAAAGAGGTTTTTCAGAAAATCCACTTTTTGTTCTGATGCAGAGAATTCGAGAACTAACGGAATCCCGCCATAAAGGACATACTCTTTCCATCCTGTCTCCTTATCGCCAGGATACACACTCATGAATTCCCTGAATGTGAGCGGATACATATGGACTTCATCTCCCCGCCCTCTGAATTCGGTTATAATATCCTTTGAGAGGAATTTCGCATTGCTTCCGGTTACATAAACATCCACGTTTTTCATCCGTGCCAGACTATTCAGCACAGCTTCAAAATCCCCCAACAGCTGTACTTCATCCAAAAGGACATAATACGGTTCCTTATCTTTAATCCGAGCTTTAACATGAGGGAAAAAGACTTTTGGGTCCCGATATTCTATATTCTCGTACAGATCGAACGCCATCTCAATAATATGGTCATCTGGAATACCCTCCGACGCCAGATGGTCCCGGAATAAATTGAACAAAAGATATGACTTTCCACATCTTCGAATTCCAGTGATAACTTTGATCAATCTATTATGTTTTTGGGAAATCAGCTTATTCAAATAAGTATCTCTGCGGATCTCCATTTCACACCTCCCGTCTATTGCAGCTTTCTATTTCAATTTGATGCGGAATTCCGCATTTTTCTTCAATAATATTATATGGCATTTCTTCAGTCAGGGCAATACCATTCTGTGCCCTCCCGATCAGGTCAGTTTCCTTTCCGCCACCAATTTAGTCCATCCGTTGACATCAGCCTCCGAGATTACCTCAAAACCGTTCTTCTTCCAGAAATGTGCGGACTGAGGGTTCCCTTTATCTATCGCAAGCCGGACCGATGTTTTCCCTGTGCTCCGCAAATAATTTACAACCTCATCAATGATAGCCGTGCCAATCTGCCTGCCCTGATACTGAGGATTTATCATAAAAAAACCAATGTATGCAGTTTCCGCCTTCGGATACCCGTCAATCAGATCCATAATAGCCACCATCTGCCGGTCATCAAAGAATCCAAGATAGTATTTTGCAGACAGATCAATCCCAGGCGGAACAGCCTGCATATCATCAAGAATGTTTTCTCTGGTCGGACGTGCCTCGGTATATTTGTAAAAGATTGTATTCTGCTCACAGATTTCCCTGATCATATCTACATCGGACTGTCCCAGGATACGAACCGAGCAGCATCTGCTGAGCTTTGAAATATCTATCATAATGTATACAGCTCCCCTATAAAATACTGTTCCTGAAAATTGATGGCATCCTTGGGGGCGATCGCATTGTAGATTGCCACACGAATGGCCTCTCTGGCAATAAGGATATTCTTCGATATTTCTATCATGTTCATAGCTGATTTTTGCTTTCAGCTACATCAGATAAATCAATCACTTTACTGGCATTTACCAGAAGCGATTCTCCCTTTTTCGTCAAGCTTTCCGACAGACATTTGTACCGATGTTCTAATTAAACGTACCGAACTCGATACGTTTAACGCTATAGAAATATGAAACTCTTTCACAGCATCCGGACGGCGAACACCATAACGCTGTCTGGAACAATGAGGGAGGCGGCTGTGCGGCCCTGCTGATCTCCTTTCTGTCCGGGCAGGCCGCCGATCTGGCATGCAGCTGTGGGGAATATGTATTACTTTTTGGGAGCGAAGCAGTTGCGGGAGAAAAAAGTCCTTTCATGGGGGCATCGAAAAAACAGTTTTCACAAGTTTCAAACGCAACAACTTTATTTTAGTCTGCACTCCAGCGAGATTCAAAATCATCATTTGACATTTTGAGACCCGTATTCAGCTTGTCGAGTATATCCTTCCCACCGGGTGTCATTCTCACAGTCATCAGATACTGCTTTACGGCAGTACGGATATCACGTAAGGAGGCTTTTGCCTTAGCCCAGTTCGGAGGGCTGAACACTTTGTTGTTCTGGCCTGCATCATCAAATGCAATTTCAAATCCCATATTCAAACACTGACCGGCGAGTTCAATAACCGTGCCGAGGAGGTCGTTGTCCCTGAGCTTCTGCATTGCTACTGCCGGATTCGGAACAAGATCCTGCATCTTATTGATCTCGCAGAACAAAACAGAAACAGCGAAAAGATGATGGTACGAAACGTATGCCTTAAGAGCTACCAAGGCCTCGTTCAATCCAAGCGGATTATCATTGCCCCAATTTTTATAAACCTCTTTATAGAGATCAGAAAGTGCCTGAACATTTTCAGGACTATATTCCCTATGGAACAGCTGCTCGAAATACTTATCGAATATTCTGCTCTCGCTGTAGGAAATGGTAGGTCTCTGGGAATGCCATGCGATTAGTTGTTTGCCGAGCGATGTCAGATCCACGACATGCGCCGTGTTGTATTTAACCGGATCAGCATTCTCTCCGCGTTTTGTAATGAAGTATCCGTCGGTAAAGTGTTGTTCGTAAGCCTTCTTCATTGCAAGAACGTATTTGTCATTGCTCCTCAAGTCACGAGCTTTTACAGCACTCTGAGAGTTAGTGCATGTGCTGATTTCATCTGCACGCTCTGCATTGCTGATCTCATAGAAGCGGAACATTATATAAGCGTCGCTGACATTGCGGACGGATTCACTGCAATTAAAGATCGTACTCAGGGATTGGCAGCCATTCACCACGTTTAATTCCTTTACGCTCATGGTTCCGTTGACAATTTTGATAGACGAGCAAATTGCTGTTATTCCATTGTGAAGGAAAAAGAACTCCTCCGGATTATTCCGCAGTGTACGGGCGATCCCCTTATTAACCTTATTCCCGCTACCGAGAGACTGACGTACATTTTTTCTGAAAAGCGTCCCGTCCTTGATGCCGGGAATCTTTATACACTCCTTCAATGGAATGGCTGCGATAACAGCTCTGGTCGCGCCGATCTGCATCTCCATATACTTTCCCTGCTCAATGAAAAACTCATAATTGATATATGGACGATTTCGATTCAGTGCTTCGTCATATCGAGCCTGAAGAGTTTCATTGTCAACAAGCACAAGATTCGCACTCAAAGTTTCGCTCTCCGCAAGCTCCGCCTGAAAAGCAGTCAGATCGGCCTTAGCAGAATCCGTCAAACCTGATGTAGTAATCAGTTCAAAACAAACCTCATAGTCATCCTCTAAGGCTGTAGCAATTTCACTGATTTTTGCCTGCAGCTTTTCATTAGCCGCCTCCTGCAACTTTGCAAGATTCTTAATTTGAATCCACGACGATGTTACCTCACGAAGAGGTTCTGCATCCACAGTGTCGCCTTTGTAAAACTTTCCCTGAATGATGTAGATCGTCGAAGACTGGTCATCAATATAAACCGCATCAATCTGCTTGTCACCGGCTCCATCGGTTATGCAGGCCCTGGCCTCAAAAGTATCAAGGTTATGAATATTACGAAGATACCAGGCGACAAACCGCTGCCCATCGTTGGGATAGTTCTTCACATAGTATTCCTGCGCTATGTCCTTCTTTATTTTCTCGTACATAATATTCCTCCGATTTATTGTCTATGCGAGAACGTCACTCATCCTGATATTCAGCCAAAGCATCCGTATCGATTGCCTTAATTTCAAACGTTTTCCTTGTTGACACACAGAAGTTATACTCAATCATCAGATTTGCAAGTCTCTCACCATCAATCAGAATAATGTGATGAGTATTTGCGTAATCCTTAGCCTTCTGCGAGAATTTAGCTGTTGTAACAAAAAGTCCATCACCGTGCTTCCCGGCAATCGCACCTACAAAGCTCTGAATGTCCGGCTGTCCAACAACTCTATCCGGCGCCCATTCCTTAGCCTGCATATAAATCAAAGAGAAGCCAAGTTTGTCCTCCATGATAACACCATCAATTCCGTCATCACCAGAAGCGATTGTTGCATGACTTCCGTAAGCCACAGTTCCATACCCCATTTTCGAAAGAAGATCAACAACGAGCTTTTCAAATGTGTATGGCGAGATTTTCAGAACCTCACTCAACAAATCAGATGCAAGGCTCGCATTAATCTGCTTATATGCATCTTCAAGCTGATCATCAGGTGTAAGATCTGCCGGCTTTGAAATCGCAGGTACCGGATCATCTCCATTTGCAGGATCAGAGGCAGATGCAAAATCTACAAATGAAGGAAACTGCTCCAGATATTTGGAGTCTATTTT
>CANRBX010000010.1 GCA_947628955.1 uncultured Lachnospiraceae bacterium
GAATCCGCGTTGAATGCGTGTACCATCTATGGGCACAGAGGGCATGTGGAAACAGAACAGAATCCCACGTTCGCATTCAGTAAACAGGAGCGATAAAGGACAGCGTTTACATAGATGGTGGCGCTCAACCGGACAGGCTCACAAATGAGGCAGCTGCGGGTGTCGGTATTGTTCGGAAGATCGATCAGCTTGCCTATGTGGTCAATCAGGGCGTGACGCAGGGGATGCTGCCGCCTGTCGCCTGCTGATATGCTTCGGGCAGGCAGGTAAAAAAGATGATGATCCTTGATGGCCTGGGCTATGCGCTTCCGGGCGTTTCCCTGGCCCTGGCTCTGGTATTGGGATGTGGTGAACGTCACGCTCCTGCGGGCTGTCGCCGCCGATACGTTCGCGTTTACCATTCGTTTCACTTTGACGCCCAGCCTGCCGCTCATACCGCCGTTACTGGCTGTATCGGTTCTTGTCCCATGGCTGTGCTGCCGAAAAATGACAGGTATCACCATCGTGGAGCGGCTGCGATTGACAGAGTAAGCCGAATAAAGGCGTGCGGAACATATTCGCCGCATAAAAAATTCCCTCTGATCCTTTTGAAGAAGGATCAGAGGGAATTTTTTGACGTGCGGAAGATGGGACTTGAACCCACACGGCACGGATGCCACAAGATCCTTAGTCTTGCTCGTCTGCCAATTCCGACACTTCCGCGAACAAAAGGGATTATAGCAAAGAATGTCAGAGAAGTCAACACTTAATTTTAAAATCCTCATTTTGAAAAATATATGAATTTTCTTGTGATATAACTGCAAGTATGATAAACTGTTATGATAGATTTTTGAACTGCAGGAACCGTACGGGTATCGCTGCAATATATAGATATAGAACAGCCCTTCCGCGGGACGGCGTCCGCAAAGAGGGAGCGCGGATGTGCCGCAGAGAGGGAAAACACAAAACGGGCGGAGGATGATCCGGGATGGAATTGAAAAAGCTTTTGGAGCATGTGAGTTACAGCTGCCTTCAGGGCCCGCTGGATGTGGAAGTGAAGAATGTGATCAATGATTCCAGAAAGGCGGAAGAGGGGTCGCTGTTCTTCTGCATCCGCGGAGCGGTCACGGACGGGCATAAATATGTGCCGGACGTCGTGGCGAAGGGGGCGAAGGTCCTGGTGGTCGAGGAGCCGGTGGTGGCGCCGGGGGATGTGACGGTCATACAGGTGGAGGATACGAGATATGCGATGGCGCTGATCTCGGCGGCGTACTTTGGCTATCCGGCGGATGGGATGAAGATTATCGGCATCACGGGCACGAAGGGAAAGACGACGACGACCTACATGGTGAAATCGATCCTGGAGTCTGCCGGCTATAAGGTCGGCCTGATCGGGACGATCGAGGTGATCATCGGGGATGAGTCGATCCCGGCGCACAATACGACGCCGGAATCGTACACGATCCAGGAATATTTCCGGCGCATGGCGGACGCAGGCTGCCAGGTCGTCGTGATGGAGGTTTCCTCCCAGGGCCTGATGCTGCACCGGACGGCCGGGATCCCGTTTGAGATCGGCATCTTTACCAATATCGAGCCGGATCATATCGGCCCGGCGGAGCATGCGAGCTTTGAGGACTATATCGAGTGCAAGAGCAGGCTTTTCCGGCAGTGCAGGCTCGGCATCGTCAATGCGGACGATGCGCATCTGGAGACGATCCTGAGGGGGCATACATGTGAGACGGAGAGCTTCGGCCTGTCAGAGGGCGCGGATATCCGGGCAGAGAACCTGCAGCTGGTGTCCAGGCCGGGCTATCTTGGCATCGCCTACCATGTGGTCTGCGCGGGAAAGCAGGCGGAAGGCACAAAGCCCGCGGCAGGGCCGGACAGCGAAGGGGCGCACGGCGGCAGGGCTGCGGCGGAGGCACGCGCGGATGAGTTCGACGTGGAAATCGATATCCCGGGCAAATTCAGTGTGTACAATTCGCTGACGGCGATCGCGGTCTGCCGGCATTTCCGGGTGGCCGTCGATGATATCAGAAAGGCCCTGAAGACCGCGAAGGTCAAGGGGCGTGTCGAGATGGTGAAGGTCTCGGATGAATTTACGCTGATGATCGATTACGCGCACAATGCGATGGCGCTCGAGAGCCTGCTGACGACGCTGCGGGAGTACCATCCGCACCGGCTGGTCTGCCTGTTCGGCTGCGGGGGCAACCGCTCGAAGCTGCGCCGCTATGAGATGGGCGAGGTGTCCGGCAGGCTTGCGGACCTGACGATCATCACCTCGGACAATCCGCGCTTTGAAAAGCCGGAGGACATCATTGCGGATATCGTGACCGGCATGGAGAAGACGGACGGAAAATACATCACGATCACGGACCGGAAAGAGGCGATCGCCTACGCGATCCGCCACGGCGAGCCGGGAGACATCGTGGTGCTTGCCGGAAAAGGGCATGAGGACTATCAGGAGATCGAGGGCAGACATTACCCGATGGATGAGCGTGTGCTGATCCGGGAGATTCTGGAGGGAAGATAGAGATTTCTATGGAATTATTCGCGGATATCATCATTGATATCTCACACAGCAGGCTGGACCAGACGTTTCAGTACCGTGTGCCTGAGGCTCTTCAGGGGACGCTGGAGCCGGGCAACGTGGTCGAAGTCCCGTTTGGGCGGGGAGACCGCAGGACGAAGGGGTACGTGCTGAGGATCACGGAATACAGCTCCTGCCCGCCGGAAAAGCTCAAGGAGATTCTCCGGATCGAGACGGATCTGGCCGGGTCGGAGTCGAAGCTTACGGCGCTGGCGCTCTGGATGCGCGACTATTACGGCTCCACGACGCTGCAGGCCCTGCGGACGGTGCTGCCGTTTCGGCAGAGGGCCGCGCAGAAGACGAAGCGGACCGTGGCGCTGAGGCTTTCGGGCGAGGAGGCGGCGGAGAAACTGGATTTTTTCCGCAGAAAGCACCAGACGGCCCGCGCGCGGCTTCTGGAGGCGCTTCTGGAGGAGTCCGTGCTGCCCTGGGAGGTCGTGACGGGCAGCCTGAAGATCACGGCTCCGGTGCTGCGCGCGCTCGAGGAGCAGGGGGTGATCCTCTGCGGGGCGGAGCAGGTGTACCGCACGCCGGCCGTGCTGAGGATGCTGCGCGAAGAGAGCGGGGACGGCCTGCCGGACAAAGCAGTGCAGGAGGCCGGGAATGAAAAGGAGAGCTCCGGCGCTTCGCGCGGCGTCCGCCTCAATGAAGAGCAGCAGAGCATTGTCGACACGATATCAGGCGAGTGGGACGATCCGTCCTGCTGCCGGTATCTGATCCACGGGGTGACGGGCAGCGGCAAGACCGCGGTTTATATGGAACTTATTGAGACGGCGCTTGAGAGGGGACAGCAGGCGATCCTGCTGATCCCGGAGATCTCGCTCACGTATCAGAATGTGATCCGCTTTTACCACAGGTTCGGCGACCGGATATCGATCCTGCACTCCCGCCTGTCGCCTGCGGAGCGCTACGATCAGTTTGAGCGCGCACGCACGGGGGACATCGACGTTATGATCGGCCCGCGCTCGGCGCTTTTCACCCCGTTTCAGAGACTTGGGATCATTATTATAGATGAAGAGCACGAATCGTCGTACAGAAGCGAGACGGTGCCGCGCTACGACGCGCGTGTGACGGCGCAGAAGCGCGCCGCGCTCGAGGGCGCGAAGCTTGTGCTCGGCTCCGCAACGCCGTCGCTCGAAGCATATTTCGAGGCGGAGAGCGGACAGAGCAGGCTGTTTACGATGACGCGCAGGGCGACCGGAGGCGCGCTTCCGTCCGTGACGGTCACGGACATGCGCGGGGAGCTGCGGGACGGCAACCGCTCGATCCTGAGCCGGACGCTCTCGGAGAAGATCCGAAGCCGGCTGGACAGCGGCCAGCAGACTATGCTGTTCCTGAACCGCAGGGGGTATTCCGGTTTTGTATCCTGCCGCCTGTGCGGGCACGTGATCAAATGCCCGCACTGCGACGTGTCGCTCTCGCTGCACAGAAACGGCAGGATGATCTGCCATTACTGCGGGTATGAGCAGCCCGCTGCCGCGGTCTGCCCCCAGTGCGGATCCACCTATATCGGGGGTTTCCGGGCCGGGACGCAGCAGATCGAGGACCTGGTCAGGCAGAGCTTTCCGCAGGCCAGGGTGCTCCGCATGGATGCGGACACTACGAGGGGAAAGGACGGGCATGCGGAGATACTGCGCTCCTTTGGCAGGGGCGAGGCGGACATTCTTGTGGGCACGCAGATGATCGTCAAGGGACACGATTTCCCGCGGGTGACGCTCGTGGGGATCCTGGCCGCGGATCTGTCGCTGAACGCGGGAGATTACCGGGCCGCGGAGCGGACCTTTGAGCTCCTGACCCAGGCGGCCGGAAGGGCCGGAAGGGGATCGCAGGCCGGCGAGGTGGTGATCCAGACGTACCTCCCGGAGAATTATGCGGTCACAAGTGCGGCGGCACAGGATTATCCGGCGTTTTACCGGGAAGAGATGCGCTACAGGGCGCTCTCCGGTTATCCGCCTGTGGGCGGCATGATGGCACTTCACTGTTCTTCCGGGGACCCGGAGCAGCTTGCCGTGGCCGCGGAGTATCTGGCGCAGTTTGTGCGGAAGCTTGCCGGGCGCTATCAGGCGGTTGTGATCGGCCCGGCGGATGAGAGCGTGGCAAAGATCAACGATATTTACCGCAAGGCGCTGTATGTCAAGCACCCGGACGTGCGGGTGCTCACGTCGATCAAGAACCTGACGGAGCAGTATATCGAGATCAACACCGGATTTCAGACGGTCCGCGTACAGTTTGAACGGCAATAGCGGTGCCGCCGCCGGACCCCGGGACGGGTATGGTATCGCCCGGGGCAGCGCCTGAAAGAATTAAACCTGAGAGAATTAAAATAGAATAAAGATAGAATAAGGATAGAATAAAGAAAAAAGAGATACATTACAAATCGGAGGTATAAAATGGCACTGAGACAGATCAGAATCATGGGAGACAGTAAGCTTGAGAAGGTATGCAGGCCGGTAAAGGAGATGACGCCGCGGCTGAAGGAGCTGATTTACGACATGCTGGATACGATGTACGATGCGAACGGCGTAGGTCTGGCGGCCCCGCAGGTGGGTATATTAAAGCGGATTGTGGTAATTGATATAGGAGACGGGCCGCTTATTCTGGTCAACCCGGAGCTTCTGGAAGCCTCCGGCGAGCAGACCGGCCAGGAGGGCTGTCTGAGCCTGCCGGGACAGGCCGGGATCGTGACGCGCCCGAACCACGTGAAGATCCGGGCGTACGACGAGAACATGCAGGAGTTCGAGCTTGAGGCGGAGGAGCTTCTGGCTCGCGCCATCTGCCATGAGCTGGATCATCTGGAGGGGATCATGTACGTAAGGCATGTGGAGGGCGAGCTGTTTGAGGTCACTGCCGAGGAGGAAGAGGACGAGTCCGCGGCGGAGGAGTGACAGCAGAAAGAGATCAGGAGGATTCAATGATCGAGAAGGTAGTGTTTATGGGGACGCCGGATTTTGCGGTGGGGACGCTGCAGGCGCTGGCGGATTCCGGAAAATATCAGGTACAGGCCGTGTTCACCCAGCCGGACAGGGCGAAGGGGCGCGGAAAGGCGGTTCAGATGACGCCGGTGAAAGAGGCGGCGCTGGCGGCCGGGATCCCGGTTTATCAGCCGGAGCGGATCCGGGAGCCGGAGTGGCTCGAGGTGCTTAAGGAGCTGCGCCCGGATGCGATCGTGGTGGTCGCGTTCGGACAGCTGATCCCGCAGAGCATCCTGCAGCTTCCGCCGTACGGCTGCATTAACGTCCACGCCTCCCTGCTTCCGCGGTACCGCGGGGCAGCGCCGATCCAGTGGGCGGTGATCAACGGAGACAGGGAGTCCGGCGTCACGACGATGCGGATGGACGAGGGGCTGGACACCGGGGACATGATCTTAAAGGAGACGGTGCCGCTTGCGCCGGACGAGACGGGCGGCAGCCTGTTTGACAAGCTGAGCCGGACGGGGGCCTCCCTCCTGCTGCGGACGCTGGAGGCGGTCGGAAACGGGACGGCACAGTACGAGCGGCAGCCGAAGGAGAGTCCGACGGCGTATGCGTCCATGCTGACGAAAAAGGACGGGCGGATCGACTGGACGCGGAGCGCCGCGGAGATCGAACGGCTGATCCGGGGCCTGAATCCGTGGCCGAGCGCGTATACGACGTACCGCGGCAGGACGCTGAAGCTGTGGGCCGCCGAGGCCCTTCCCGGAGAAGGGAAGGAAGCGAAGGCGCCGCCGGGAACGGTCGCCGGGGTCACAAAGAAAACGCTCACGGTTCAGACCGGGGACGGCCTGCTCTCCATCCTGGAGCTGCAGCCGGAGGGAAAAAAGCGCATGACGGCGGACGCTTTTCTGCGCGGCAATCCGGTCGAAACCGGAGAAGAGTTTCTGTAGAGGAATTTCTCCAGAAGAATATCTACAGAGAAATTTTTGCAGTAGAATATCTACAGAGAAACTTCTGCAGAAGAATTTCTACAGGGAAATTTCTGTGATTGCCCGGCGCGGGACGCTCTGTCCGCCAGAATTCATTCCTGGTCAGGCCCCGCCCGCGGGGCATGTAAGTTTGCGGTAAAGGAGATGGCTTTATGTATTTACTGATGGCAGGTGTCAATAACTATTACGGTTATGGTTACGGCGGCTATGGCGGCTACCGCTACATGTTCGACTGGACGTACCTTCTGGTTCTGGCCGGGCTTGTGCTTTCGCTGATTGCCTCCGCCAATGTGAAAAGCACGTTCAGCCGCTATTCGCGCGTGCGCGCGATGTGCGGGATGACGGGCGCGATGGCGGCCCAGAGGGTGCTGCAGCTCGCGGGGATCAGCGATGTGCGCATTGAGCATATCGGGGGAAGCCTTACGGACCACTATGATCCGCGGACAAAGACGCTCCGGCTCTCGGACAGCACATACTCGTCCAATTCGATCGCCGCGGTGTGTGTTGCGGCGCACGAGTGCGGACATGCGGTGCAGCACCAGACGGGATACGGGCCGCTTGTGCTGCGCAGCACGCTGGTGCCGGCGGCGAACTTCGGCTCCACGCTGGCATGGCCGGTATTTTTCGCAGGGCTGATCTTTTCCATGCGTCCGCTGCTGACTGTGGGGATCATTCTCTTTTCTCTGGCAGTCCTGTTCCAGCTCGTGACGCTTCCGGTGGAGTTTAACGCGTCTTCGCGCGCCCTTAAGATCCTGGAGAACGGCCATGTCCTCGGGGATACGGAGCTGGCGGCGGGCCGGAAGGTGCTGGGGGCGGCCGCGCTGACTTATGTGGCGAGCCTTGCGGCCTCTGTGCTGCAGCTGCTGCGCCTGATACTTCTGGCGAACAACCGCAGAAGAGACTGAACAAGAGGCAGAAGAGAGCAAGAGGCAGAAGAGAGCAAGAGACAGGAGAGAGCAAGAGACAGAAGAGAGAGCGGCATCTGCCGATGCATATGCAGGGGGAAAAAGTATGGCGAACCAGGTTAATCTGCGCGAGATCGCGCTCACGATCCTGATGGAGATCACAGAGGAAGAAGCGTACAGCCATGTCGTCCTCCGGGAGGCGCTGGAGAAATACCAGTATCTGGAGAAGCGCGACCGCGCCTTCATCTCCAGGGCGGTGGAGGGAACGCTGGAGCACATGATACAGATGGACTACATCATCGAGCAGTTTTCCAATGTTCCGGTGTACAATATGAAGCCTCTGATCCGCAATCTGCTCCGGCTGTCTATCTATCAGATGAAATATATGGACAGCGTCCCGGACAGCGCTGTGTGCAACGAGGCGGTAAAGCTGGCGCAGCGCAGGGGGTTCTACAATCTCAAGGGCTTTGTCAACGGAGTGCTGCGCAACACGGCCAGGCGCCTGAACCAGGTCAGATATCCGGATCCGAACACGGAGCCCCTGCATTACCTGTCCGTGAAATATTCGTTCCCGATCTGGATGCTGGACAGATGGACATCGCAGTTCGGATACGAGACCACGGAGAAGATCTGCCGCGATACGCATATGGAAAAGCCGACGGTCGTGCGCTGCAACCTGGCACGCGCGTCGAAGGAGCAGATCGTGGAGGAGCTTGAAAACCAGGGGATCACGGTCAGGCAGCATCCGTATCTGGACTATGCGCTGGAGATCTCCGATTACAATTACATGAAGGCAGTTTCCGCGTTCAAGAAGGGATGGATCCAGGTGCAGGACATCAGCTCCATGCTGGTCGCGGAGATCGCCGCCCCGAACTGGGGAGACACGTGCATCGACGTCTGCGCATCCCCGGGCGGGAAGAGCCTGCATATCGCCGATAAGCTGATGGGTAGCGGTTATGTGGAGGCACGCGACATATCGGAGCGCAAGGTGGCCCTGATGCAGGAGAACATTGAGAGGGCGGGCGCGATCAACATCCGCGCGGTGCTGAAGGACGCCACGGTGCCGGATCCGGATTCTTATCAGAAGGCGGACATCGTGCTCGCGGATCTTCCCTGCTCCGGCCTGGGAGTGATCGGCAAGAAGCAGGATATCAAATACAAGATGTCGGAAAAGCAGCAGCAGGACATTATCCGGCTGCAGCGCAGGATCCTGGCGGTCGTGCAGAATTATGTCAAGCCGGACGGCGTGCTGATCTTCAGCACCTGCACGATCGGGGCGGAGGAAAACCAGTACAACATCAAATGGTTCCTCGAGAATTTTCCGTTCCGTCTGGAGAGCATCGATCCGTACCTCTGCGAGGAGCTCAGAGGCAGGACGACGGGCGGCGGATACATCCAGCTTCTGCCCGGGATACACCGGTCGGACGGATTTTTCATCGCGCGCCTGCGCAGGGTCAGCCAGTCTGCGGATGAAGAGTATTATCTGGATGAAGAGGATGAGGAGGCCGCGCAAGGGGATTTCTGAGCGGAGGGAGTTCCGGCAGGGGAGCACCGGATGTGAAGTGCCGGGCGGAAGGAACAGCGGATGCGAAGCTGCGGGCGGAGAGCACCTGTGCCGGGAGTTCTGCGGCCTGACGGCGGAAAACGGCGGAGATTGCATGGAGAAGACAGAGATCAAATCCTTATATTTTGAAGAACTGGCGGAGATGGTTGCCGCGGCGGGGGAAAAACCGTTCCGGGCGAAGCAGCTGTACCAGTGGATGCACCAGAAGCTGGCGGATGATTTTGACGAGATGACGAACCTGCCGGCATCGCTTCGCGCAGAGCTTTCCGCGGCGTGCGAGTATGTGTGCCTTGATCTGGCGGACCGGCGGATATCCGCGGCGGACGGGACGGAGAAATATCTGTTCCGGCTCCCGGACGGAAATGTCATCGAGAGCGTTCTGATGAGATACCATCACGGAAACTCGGTCTGCATCTCTTCCCAGGCCGGCTGCAGGATGGGCTGCAGATTCTGCGCGTCCACGATCGGCGGCCTGACGCGGAACCTGCTTCCGTCGGAGATGCTCGACCAGGTCTACCGGATCCAGAAGATAACCGGGGAGCGCGTGTCGAACGTCGTGGTGATGGGAACCGGGGAGCCGCTCGACAATTATGAGAATCTGCTGCGGTTTCTGAGGCTGCTGACGGATGAGCGCGGGCTGCACATCAGCCAGAGAAACGTCACGGTCTCGACGTGCGGCCTGGTCGAAAAGATCCGGGCGCTTGCGGACGAAAAGCTGCAGATCACGCTGGCGCTCTCGCTGCACGCGTCGAGCTAGGAGAAGAGAAAAAAGCTGATGCCCGTCGCTTACCGGTACGAGCTGCGCGACGTGCTGGACGCGTGCCGCTATTATTTTGAGCAGACCGGCAGGCGGATCACCTTTGAGTACAGCCTGGTGAAGGGCGTGAACGACACCGGGAGGGATGCGAAGGAGCTGGCCGCCCTGCTTCGGGGGATGAACTGCCACGTCAATCTGATCCCTGTCAACCCGGTCCGGGAGCGCAGCTACGTCCAGCCAGATCCGGCGGCCGTAAATGCATTTAAAAATAAGCTGGAAAGCGAACAGATAAACGTGACGGTGAGAAGAGAGATGGGCCGCGACATCGCGGGGGCGTGCGGACAGCTGAGAAAAAGCTACATGGAGAGCCCGGATAAGGCCGAAAAAGACGAAAAGGATGAAAAAAGCGGAGAAAAGGACTAGAAAAGGACGAGAATGAATAATCTCTTGTCCTTTTTTTCCTGCTGTGCTAAAATGTTTAAATAGATGTTTTTTTGCAGGTTATAAAGCGATACTGGGATAGAAAAGAGGAAACGGGTATGAAGACGTATAGCATTACGGACATCGGCAGAAGGAGGACGTCCAATCAGGATTTCATTTATGCTTCAGACCAGCCGGTTGGCAGTCTCTCCAACCTGCTGGTTGTGGCGGACGGCATGGGCGGCCACAATGCAGGAGACTACGCATCGCGCTATACGGTCGAGACCATGGTAGATTACATAGAGAAGGCCGGGGAGCACCGCCCGATCCCGCTGCTCAGCTCGGCGATCCATCAGGCAAATGAGTTTGTGATGGAGAAATCCAGGTCAGACAAGGCGCTGGAGGGGATGGGCACGACGGTCGTGGCCGCGACGGCCAAGGACGGCTATCTGTATGTGGCAAATGTGGGAGACAGCAGGCTGTACCTGATCGACCATGAGATTGAGCAGATCACCAGGGACCACTCGCTTGTGGAGGAGATGATCCGGGTCGGGGAGCTTCAGCGGAAGGATGCGAGGAGCCACCCGGACAGGAACATCATCACCAGGGCGGTCGGGGTCAGGACGCCGGTTCGGATCGACTTTTTTGACGTGAAGCTGGAAGAGGGGGACAAGGTCCTGCTCTGCTCCGACGGGCTGACGAATATGGTGGAGGATGACGAGATCCTCCGCATCGTGAGGCACAGCGCTTCCCTGAAGGAAGCGGCGCAGCGCCTTGTAAACGAAGCCAACAAAAACGGGGGAAAAGACAACATTTCAGTAGTCCTCGCAGAATTCTAACGGACAGGGGAAAGCGTATGTTAAAAGTCGGAATGTTTATACAGAACAGATATGAGATAATATCGCGAATCGGCTCCGGCGGGATGGCTGACGTGTACAAGGCGAAGGACCACAAGCTGAATCGGTTTGTCGCGGTAAAGGTGCTGAAGAAGGAATTCCGGGACGACAAGGTGTTTATCTCCAAATTCCGCGCGGAGGCACAGTCGGCCGCAGGCCTGGCGCACGCCAACATCGTGAACGTGTATGACGTCGGCGAGGAGGCGGGGATCTCCTATATCGTGATGGAGCTCGTGGAGGGGATCACCCTGAAGGAGTACATCAAGAACAAGGGGCGCCTCTCCGCCAGGGAGGCCACCAGCATTGCCCTGCAGATCTCTGCGGGCCTGGAGGCCGCGCACAATAACGGGATCATCCACCGCGATGTGAAGCCGCAGAATATCATCATCTCGACGGACGGCAAGGTGAAAGTGGCGGATTTCGGCATCGCGAGGGCCGCGACGACCAACACGTTCAATTCCAGCGTGATGGGGTCGGTGCACTACAGCTCCCCGGAGCAGTCGCGCGGCGGCTACAGCGATGAGAAGAGCGATATCTATTCTCTCGGGATCACGATCTATGAGATGCTGACCGGGCAGGTGCCGTTTGACGGGGACACGGCGGTCGCCGTCGCGATCCGCCATCTCCAGGAGGAGGTGCCGGGCCCGAAGGAGCTGGTGCCGGAGATCCCGTACAGCACGAACCAGATCGTGCTCAAGTGCACGCAGAAGAGCCCGGACCGCCGCTATGCGAATATGACAGACCTGATCCGCGACCTGCGCGAGTCGCTGATCAATCCGGACGGCGATTTTGTGACGAAGCCGTCGGTGGACCCCACGGCCCGGACGCGTGTCATCTCCAGGGACGAGGTAGACCAGATCAACGCGGAGCAGCGGACGATGCCGGCCTACGACGAGTCGCTGGACGTCGGGGCGGCCGCAGGCCTGCATGTGCAGGATACGGGGCCGTCGCAGAACCGCGCCTACCAGCCGGGAAGCTATTATCAGAAGAGCACGCTTCAGGAGGTGCGCCCGGGGCAGAACCGGGACGGCCAGTGGGATTCCCTGGCGGAGAGCGAGGCGTCGGATGAGCAGGAGTACGACCCCTATTTTGATGCGTACGACGATCCGGACGATTATGCGATCCACGACGGAAATTACCGCCTGGACGAGACCTTTGTGCCGCAGGAGTCCCAGAGACGGAGATCGCGCAGAAACCGGGAGGACGACGGGGACGTCGGACTGAACCCGAGGCTTGAGCGCATTGTGACGGTCGGCGGGATCATCGTCGCCGTGATCATCGGCTGCGTATTTCTCGTCCTGCTGGCGAATGCGTTCGGAGTGTTCCATTTCCGGAAGAAGCCTGCGGAGACAGAGCTGGTGACAGAAAAAGAGAGCGAGAGCGAGCCTGTGCAGACCGTTTCCGTTCCGGAGCTTTCCGGGAGGACAGAGGCGGATGCGCTGAAGCTGCTGGAGAGCTATGGCCTGACCGGGCGGAAGACGGGCGAGAAGGAGTCCGCGGACGCCCAGGCGGGCGAGGTGTGCGACCAGTCTCCGGATGCCGGAGAGCTGGTGCAGCGCGGGACCGCGGTGGACTACCAGGTGGTGAAGGAGCCTGAGATGTTCGAGCTGGCAGACCTGACCAATGTGGAGCAGAGCCAGGCAAAGGCGTTCCTGCTGACACAGGGCCTGACCTGCGAGGTGGACACCTCCAGGCACAGCGACACGATCGAAAACGGACATGTGATCACGACAGAGCCGATGGCCGGGACGAGGATGAAGCCCGGGGACACGGTGACGATCTATGTCAGCCAGGGCGAGGACGTTCCGGTCAGCTATGTGACTCCGTGGGATCTGACCGGCTATACGGTGGAGCGCGCCAACGAAGCGCTGGAGATGCAGGACCTGATCGCGGATTACCAGTACGAGGCCAGCGATGTGATCGGCGAGGGGTACATCACGCGGATGGATCCCCCGGCAAATCAGCAGATCGCACGCGGCTCGACCGTGACGCTCTATATCAGCACGGGGCCGGATACGGACGGACAGCAGCAGCCGGTGCAGACGCCGCAGTCTGAGACACAGCAGGCGCAGACGCAGCCGCCGCAGTCCGAGACGCAGCAGGTGCAGACCCAGCCGCAGCAGCAGTCTGAGACGCAGCAGGCGCAGACCCAGCCGCAGTCCGAGACCCAGCCGATACAGATACAGCAGCCGGAGCAGCAGCCGGCACAGCCGCAGCCCGGGGACGACAACATTACGATCATCGGGAACGGCGGCTGAACAGGGTTTTGTTTACTGCCAATTATAACGATAACTGCCCCTGCGGGGGATGGAGGAATATGATGGTGAGTTCATGCAGGGAAAGATAATCAGGGGGATCGGGGGATTCTATTACGTGTACGCGCAGGACGGCGTGCTGTATGAGTGCAGGGCCAGGGGGATTTTCCGCAAGGAGAAAATAAAGCCTCTGGTGGGCGACGACGCAGAGATTTCGGTGATCGACGCGAAGGAGGCTACCGGAAACGTCGACCGGCTTCTCCCGCGCAGGAACGCGCTGATCCGCCCGGCGGCGGCAAATGTGGACCAGGCGCTCGTGGTGTTCGCGCTGGCGGATCCGAAGCCCAATCTGAACCTTCTGGACCGTTTCCTGATCATGATGCGGCAGCAGGAGATCCCGGTGATCGTCTGCTTCAACAAGACGGATCTGACGACGCGCGAAGAGCAGGAGGAGCTCGCGAAGACGTATCAGAACTGCGGCTGCAGGGTATGCTTTCTGTGCGTGGCGCGGCAGGAGGGCATCGAAGAGGTGCAGGAGCTCCTGGAGGGGAAGACGACGGTGGTGGCCGGTCCCTCCGGAGTCGGAAAGTCCTCGCTGACGAACGCGCTCCAGTCCTCCGTGCAGATGGAGGTGGGCGAGGTCAGCCGCAGGATCGGGCGCGGCCGGCACACGACAAGGCACACGGAGCTGATCGTCCTGCGCCGGGACACCTACTTTCTCGACACGCCGGGCTTCAGCTCCCTG
This sequence comes from uncultured Lachnospiraceae bacterium, assembly GCA_947628955.1. Taxonomy (GTDB): domain Bacteria; phylum Bacillota; class Clostridia; order Lachnospirales; family Lachnospiraceae; genus Choladousia. The sequence goes on from CANRBX010000010.1 coordinate 14,013, forward strand.
TATCTCGAGGGAATAGAGAGGGAAGAGCTGAAGGATTATTTCTGCGAATTCGCCCCCTATGAGGGGCGGTGCCGCTTTCAGGGCTGCATGCATATCAGCGAGCCGGACTGCGCTGTAAAGGAAGCGCTTGCGCAGGGAAGGATCGCAGGGACACGCTACGAGAATTACGTTCTGCTGGCACAGGAGCTGGGCGGCAGAAAGAAGTACTGAGGTGAGGGAATGGAACGGAAGAATATTCTGGCGCCTTCCATACTTGCGGCGGATTTCCGCTGTCTGGGGGATGAGATCGCGCGAGTGACAGCCGCGGGGGCGGAATATATTCATATTGATGTGATGGACGGTATGTTCGTGCCGAGCATTTCCTTCGGGATGCCGGTGATCACGTCGGCACGGAAGGGGACGGACTGCTTCTTTGACGTGCACCTGATGGTGGAGCAGCCGGAGCGCTATATCGAGACCTTTGTAAAATGCGGCGCAGACAGCGTCACGGTCCACGCGGAGGCGACCAGGCATCTGCACAGGACGCTCGAGCTGATCCGCAGCTGCGGCGCCGGCGTCGGCGTGGCGCTGAACCCGGCGACCCCGCTTTCGGTCCTCGACTATGTGATCCGGGATGCGGATATGGTGCTGGTCATGACGGTCGATCCCGGATTCGGGGGGCAGGAGTACATCCCGACCATGACGGAAAAGATCCGCGCGCTGCGCGCGTGGGCGGACCGGATCGGGCATCCGCTTGACATCCAGGTAGACGGGGGGATCAACAGCGAGACCCTGCACACGGTGCTCGAAGCCGGCGCGAATGTCTGCGTCATGGGATCGGCCGTGTTTTGCGGGAACCGGGAGAGCAATGTGAAGAAATATCTCTCAATCATGCACGAATATGCAACATATTGATGAAGACACCAACAGATTTTTTCGACATAAATCGATTGGACGGGAAGGCCGGCGGTTCGGTGCAAACCCCCGGTTTATCGGAAAAATATGCGGCTGCCGCAGACCTCTGCGGCGGCCTTTTTCGGGCCGCAAGCGCAGAAATGGGGAATTATGTCGAGCGGTTTCCTCCGGAAAGTATTGTTTCTTGTCGGTTTATGTGTTAAACTGTGACATACTCAGAAAAAACACAGGAAAAAAGAAAAGATTGTAGAAAGGACTGCAGGGAAAACTGCAGAAATGGAGAGAAGAAAATGAAGCTTGGAATCGTGGGCCTGCCAAATGTAGGCAAAAGTACGCTGTTCAATTCACTGACAAAGGCAGGGGCGGAGTCGGCCAACTATCCGTTCTGCACGATCGACCCGAATGTGGGCGTCGTGGCAGTCCCGGACGAGAGGCTGAAGCTGCTGAGCGACATGTACCACTCTGCGAAGACGACGCCGGCTGTGATAGAATTTGTGGATATTGCGGGCCTTGTGAAGGGCGCGTCGAAGGGAGAAGGCCTCGGGAACCAGTTCCTCGCCAACATCCGCGAGGTAGACGCCGTCGTGCACGTGGTGCGCTGTTTTGAGGATTCCAACGTGATCCATGTGGACGGCTCGGTGAATCCGGCGCGCGACATCGAGACGATCAACCTGGAGCTGATCTTCTCCGACCTGGAGATCCTGGAGCGCCGCATTTCCAGGACCACGCGCGCGGCCAGAAACGACAAGGCGCAGGCAAAGGAGCTGAACCTCCTGGAAAAGCTGAAACGCCATCTGGAGGACGGCAGGCTCGCGATCTCCTACGAGCCGGAGGACGAGGACGAGGCGGCCTGGTTTGCAGGGTACAATCTGCTGACCGCGAAGCCCGTGATCTTTGCGGCGAACGTATCCGAGGACGATCTTGCGGACGACGGCGCGTCCAATCCGCACGTACAGGCGGTGCGCAGGTGCGCGCAGGAGTCCGGCAGCGAGGTATTTGTGATCTGCGCCCAGATCGAGCAGGAGATCGCCGAGCTGGACGACGACGAAAAACAGATGTTTCTTGAAGATCTTGGATTGAAAGAGTCCGGACTGGAAAAACTGATCAGGGCGAGCTATTCCCTGCTCGGCCTGCTGAGCTACCTGACCGCGGGCGAGACCGAGACGCGCGCCTGGACGATCAAAAAGGGCACGAAGGCCCCGCAGGCGGCCGGCAAGATCCACTCCGATTTCGAGCGCGGCTTCATCCGCGCGGAGGTCGTCAATTACCGGGACCTGCTGGACTGCGGCTCCTACGCGGCGGCCAGGGAAAAGGGCCTGGTCGGGCTTGAGGGCAAGGACTACGTCGTAAAAGACGGGGACGTGATCCTGTTCCGATTCAACGTATGACACGCAGACTCCGGCCCTGACGCCGGATCCTGACCGGGGACGCCGGATTCCGGTTCACAGTGCAGGATCCCGCACGGCGCGCCGGCTGAGAACAGGTAGAAGGAGGCCTTTTTCGTGAACGGTTCCATACGCTTTCCGCATCTGGGCATTGTCCTGGAGCATGTGATCCGGTATATCTCTGTCGGCGGTTTTGAGATCGCCTGCTACGGGATCGTGATCTCGGCAGCGATGGTCACTGGCCTCCTGCTGGCGATGAAGGTGGCGAAGGCCACCGGCCAGGATCCGGACGACTACTTTGACCTGGGCTTTGCCGCGATCATCGTCTCCGTCGTCTGCGCAAGGGCCTACTATGTGATCTTTTCATGGGACTATTATCGGGATCACCTCACGGAGATCCTCAACCTGCGGCAGGGCGGCCTGGCGATCTACGGCGGAGTGATCGGGGGCGTGGCGACGGCCCTTCTCTTCGCAAGACACAGGAAGATGGGCTGCGGCAGGGTGCTTGACACCGCCGTGGTCGGCCTCGTGTGGGGGCAGGCGGCGGGCCGCTGGGGAAACTTTTTTAACAGAGAGGCATTCGGAGGCTATACAGACGGACTGCTGGCGATGCAGCTTCCCGTGAGCGATGTGCGTGCGCACGAGATCACCGGGACGATGCGGGCCCACATCCAGACGATCGGAGGGACAGACTATATCCAGGTGCACCCGACATTTCTGTATGAGTCGCTCTGGAATCTGGGTGTGCTGGGAGTGCTTCTGTTTATAACATTCCGTGTCAGGAGGCGGAAGGACGGCACGGTCTTTCTGGCCTACCTCCTGCTCTACGGGACGGGAAGATTCTGGATCGAGGGGCTGCGCACGGACCAGCTGCTGTGGCCCGGGACACATCTGGCAGTATCACAGATCCTGTCAGGCATCATCGTTATCGTATCAGTTGTGCTGCTGGCAGCAGAGACAAAAAACAAGAAAGGGACAGAAGAACATGGAACAGAGAGAACTGCTGAAAAGAAGGATTGAGGAAGAGCGCGAAAAGCTGAACGGACTGCTTGCGCAGGGCAGGCGGACGGAGGCTTACAGACAGAGCCTCGTTGTGGACGCCCTGCTCGAACAGTATACGCAGAGCGGCCAGAAAGAGGATGAGAGCAGACAGAAGGCGACTGCCTGAGGCAGCTGCGGCGGAGAAAGGACCGGCACCAGATTTTGTGCCGGTCTTTTTGCGTCTGTACAAGATGTGGTGGATGCGAAAAGTTAAATAAATTGTAAAAGAAAAAATTGAAATTGTGCTTGTATTTTGTGCAAATCTACGGTATGATAGGGGGCAAGTGGTAGGAAGTGGTGTGCTGTGGAACTTTGTGGTAGGAAAAAAGGGATTCCTTCCCAAAAGAAGCAGCAAAAGGGACACCGGTATGCAGCCGGCAGAGGTGCGTCATGATGTTTATGGGACAGTACAATCACACGATTGATCCCAAGGGCAGACTGATCATCCCCTCGAAATTCAGGGACTTGTTGGGGGACGAGTTCATTGTCACGAAGGGATTGGACGGATGCCTGTTTGTGTTTCCCAAAAACGAATGGCAGATCATCGAAGAAAAGCTGCGCACCCTGCCACTGAACAACAAGAGCGCCAGAAAATTCATACGTTTTCTGGTAGCCGGAGCAACTACATGCGAGCTGGACAAGCAGGGGAGGATCCTTCTGCCTCAGGTGCTGAGGGATTTTGCGCAGCTGGAAAAGGATGTAGTGCTTGCCGGAAACCTGAACCGCGTTGAGATCTGGGATGCGGCGAACTGGACGGAAAACAATGCTTATGACGATATGGACGATATCGCGGACAGCATGACAGATTTTGGCTTAAGCATATAACCTGGGGAGGATTGTATGGAATTCAGACATAAATCTGTGTTGTTGGAGGAAAGCATTGAAGAGTTGCACGTAAGACCAGACGGGGTTTATGTGGACGGCACACTCGGCGGCGGCGGACATGCCTGGGAGATCTGCAGCCGGTTGTCTGAAAAGGGCAGACTAATCGGCATCGATCAGGATGCTGCGGCGATCGAGGCGGCTGCAAAGCGCTTGGAGGAGTTCAAAGACCGGGTAACGATCGTGCGCGGGAATTACTGCGACATGAGGAAGATACTCGGTGAACAAAGCATTACATCTGTAGATGGAGTCATTTTGGATCTGGGGGTCTCATCCTATCAGCTCGATGAGGCAAGCCGCGGCTTTACGTACAGGGAAGATGCTCCGCTGGACATGCGTATGGATCAGCGTCAGACCCTGACGGCCAGGGATATTGTGAACGGATACAGCGAGCCGGAATTGTACCGTATCATAAGGGATTACGGGGAAGAGCGGTTCGCGAAGAATATCGCCAGGCACATCGTAAACGCAAGAAATCAAAAAGCATTGGAAACAACTGGGGAGTTAATTCATGTTATAAAAGCGGCGATACCGATGAAAATGCGAGCGACGGGGGGACACCCGGCCAAAAGGACATTCCAGGCGATCCGGATCGAACTGAACCGGGAGCTGGAGGTGCTGGAGAATTCCCTGGACGACATGATCGATCTGCTGAATGATCACGGGCGTATCTGCGTGATCACCTTCCATTCGCTGGAAGACCGGATCGTGAAGGATAAATTTCGATACAATGAAAATCCATGTACCTGCCCGAAGGATTTTCCCGTCTGTGTCTGCGGGAAACGGCCGAAGGGGAGAGTTGTTACGAGAAAGCCGATCGTTCCGACGGCGCGGGAACTGGAAGAGAATAAGAGGGCAAAAAGTTCAAAACTGAGGGTTTTTGAAAAGGAAATACATTAATACAGGGGTGCGGAAAATGGCAGGATCACGGAGAAGGAGCGGAACAGAGCGCGCAGACTATACGCAGGGCAGGAACAGCAGGACGTATGTCTACGTGGACGGAACGGCAGTGCGCAAGCTGGAGCCGCAGCGCAGGCCGGAAAAACGGCAGAAGCCGTCTGTCAGCAGTACGACCAGAAAAAACAGGGAGCGCGCTCTCTCGATGAACCTGGGGTACGTCCTGTTTCTGACGGCCGCGGCGGTGATCACCGTGTTCATGTGTGTGAATTTCCTGCAGCTCCAGGCGCAGGAGACGAGGCTTCAGAAGGACGTGACTTCTCTGGAGACGCAGCTGAACGCCGCGATCCTCGAGAACAATTCCGACTACAACCGCATTATGGCGAGTGTGGACATGGAGCATGTAAAAGATGTGGCGATGAATGAACTGGGCATGGTCTATGCGAAAAAATCTCAGATCGTCACGTACGAGGCAGAACAGAACGACTACGTGAGACAGTATTCTGAGGTGCCCAAAGAGTAGGTGGGACAGTTGGCAGGGAAAGGCCGGACAAAAAAAGAACGAAGATTTTCCAGAAAAATGCAAATAAAGCTTCTGGCTGTATTTGCATTCATTTTATTGTTTTTAATTATTATTCTGCTCCGCATTGTGTATATCAATGTGAAGAGCGGAGACCGCTACGCGAAAAAGGTGCTGTCGCAGGAAAACTATGACAGCCAGGTCCTCTACAGCCGCCGCGGCGAGATCACGGACACGAACGGCCGGACGCTGGCCTACAGCGAGAAGGTCTACAACCTGGTGCTGGACTGTAAGGCGATCAATGAGAACGAGGATTACCTGGAGCCGACGGTAAAGGCCCTGGAGAGCGTGTTTGCCCTGGACCGCGGCGAGCTGCGCGAGCGCATCACGGGCGAGAAGACGAAGGACAGCCAGTATCAGGTGGTGCTCGACATGGTGAGCGAGGACCAGAAGGACGAGTTTTCCAGATATCTGATGATCGAGTCCTATCCGGATCTGGACGAAGAGGAAAAGAAAGCGAAGCAGCAGGAACTGAACAATGTGAAGGGAATCTGGTTCGAGGAAGAATTTATACGGAAGTATCCGATGGGGAGCCTTGCGAGCAATGTCGTCGGCTTCTCGAACGCGATCGGGGACGGGATCGTCGGACTGGAGTCGTACTACGACGCGCAGCTGAAGGGGACGAACGGCCGCGTGTTCGGCTATCTCAACGAGGACCAGGAGTATCAGAAAAAGACGATCGCGCCGGAGAACGGAAACACGCTGCAGACGACGCTGGACGTCAACATCCAGCAGATCGTGGAGAAATATATCGCGGAATTTGACGAGACGTACGGGGAGGACAGGGACGACGGAACGGCGAAGCACGGCGCAAAAAATATCGGCGTCATCGTCATGAACCCCAACACCGGAGGGATATACGCGATGGCGACAAACTCCGGGTTCGACCTGAACGATCCGTTTGACCTGAGCGCATGGTATACGGAGTCGGAGATCAATTCCCTGATCAGCAACTCGAGAAAGCTGAATGCAGAGAGGCACGAGGGCGAAGAGATAAAGGATCCCTATGTGGAGGCCCTGAACGACATGTGGAGCAATTTCTGCGTCTCGGACGGAATCGAGCCGGGTTCTACCTTCAAGCCGATCACCGTGTCGTCCGCGCTGGAGTGCGGGGCCGTATCGACGGAGGACCATTTCTACTGCGACGGCGGAGAATTTATCACGGACACGGAGATCCACTGCGACGCGTATCCGAATGCGCATCTGGACCAGACGCTCGGCGACGTTCTCAAGAATTCCTGTAACGACGGCCTGATGCAGATCGGGATGAAGCTGACGATCCCGCGGTTTATCGAGTACCAGTCTCTGTTTAATTTCGGAAAACCGACCGGCATCGACCTGCCGAATGAATCGTCCGGCTCCGTGTATACGAGAGAGACGATGAATGAGGTAGAGCTCGCGACCTGCACGTTCGGGCAGGGCCTCACCTGCACCATGGTGCAGGAGATCGCCGCGTTCTCAGCCGTCGTCAACGGGGGTTATTATTATCAGCCGCATGTCGTGGACAAGATCCTGGATGAAAACGGGATGGTGATCAAGAGCTCCGGCGGCCTCCTTCTGAAACAGACGATCTCGAACGACGTGTCGGAGATCCTGAGAGGATATCTCGAGGTGGCCGTACAGGAAGGTACCGGCCGGCATGCGCAGGTTCCGGGCTACCGCATCGGCGGAAAGACCGGTACCGCAGAGAAGATCGACCCGGAGACGGGCACGCGTGCAAAGGGGAAATACCTTGTATCCTTTATCGGCGCGGCGCCGATCAATGACCCGGAGGTTGTGATGTATGTCGTCGTCGATGAGCCGAACGTGGCAAATCAGGCGAACAGCACCTTTGCGCAGGAGCTGTACCGCAAGATTGCGACGGAGATGTTCCCGTACATGGGCATCTATCCGACGGAAGAGGTGACCGATTCCCTGCTGGCCTCGCTCGGACTCGACCGGGAGGATATCGGGGAGGAGGTCGTCCAGCAGTTTGACGCGATCGACTCCTACGGCACGTACCACAGAGACGCGCGTGTGGAGGACGGCAGGATCGTCGACGGAAACGGAAACGAGATCGCGGGCGCCTACATCGCGGAGGACGGAACCGTCTATGACGCCGTGATGAATCCGGTATTCCACGTGGAGTCTCCGGCCGCGCGGGAGGTCATCGATCCGAAGACGGACAATCCGGGGATCGCGCTTCCGCCGTCGGACGGCGCTGACGGCGGGGACGATGCCACGGTCTGGGACGGAACCGCAGTGGAGGACGGCGGCGACGCGGCAGAGGAAGAATAAAAGCAGAAAGTTCTAATATACTATACTAAAACCTGTATGAGGGGTTTCCCATGCAGAAGACGAGATCATTTCACCGCAGGAAGATCGTGGCGGTCTTTCTGGGATGCCTGCTGGCGCTCATGCTTCTGGGGGTGCGCCTGGCGTATCTGATGATCGCCGAGTCGGAGCACTATGCGAAGCTGGCCGAGGACCTGCATGAGCGCGAGCGCTCGATCAAGGCGGCCCGCGGGAGGATCCTGGACCGCAATGGTCAGGTGCTGGCGGACAACCGGACGGTCTGCACCGTGTCGGTGATCCACAGCCAGATCGAGGATCCGGAACGGGTGACGGAGGTGCTCGCGAAAGAGCTCGAGCTTCCCGAGGAGACGGTGCGAAAGCGCGTGGAAAAGGTCAGTTCCATTGAGCGCGTCCGCCAGAACGTCGATAAGGAGACGGGGGACCGCATCCGGAATTACAATCTGGCCGGAGTGAAGGTGGACGAAGACTACCGCAGGTACTATCCGTACGGAAGCATGGCATCCAAGGTGCTCGGCTTTACGGGGGGAGACAACCAGGGGATCATCGGCCTGGAGGTTATGTACGAGAGCGAGCTGGCGGGGACGCCGGGCAGGATCCTCACGCTGACGGATGCCAGGGGCATCGAGCTTCCGGACGCAGGGGAGACCCGCGAAGAGCCGGCAGCCGGAAATGACCTGGTCATCAGCCTGGATTACAATATTCAGAAATACGCGGAGCAGGCCGCGCGGCAGGTGATGGAGCAGAAGCAGGCCGACAGCGTCTCCATCCTCATCATGAATCCGTCGGACGGGGAGATCTACGCGATGACCAATGTGCCGGAGTTCGACCTGAACGACCCGTACACGCTGCTGCCATGTTATCTGCCGCAGGCGGAGAGCGGCGCAGTGCAGACATCCGGGGCCACTCTGTCCGGAACAGACGGCGCGCAGACGTACGGAGGCACTCTGTCCGGAACAGGCGGCGCGCAGGCGTCCGGGGCCACTCTGTCCGGAACAGGCGCAGTGCAGACATCCGGGGACACTTTGTCCGGAACAGACGGCGCACTCTCCGGGGAGGCGCTGCAGGATGCCCTGAACCGCATGTGGAGAAACGGCTGCATAAATGATACCTATGAGCCGGGCTCCACTTTCAAGATCATAACAGCCTCCGCGGGCCTGGAGGCGGGAGCCGTCTCTCTGGACGACACTTTTTCGTGCCCGGGCTTCCGGATCGTGGAGGATCGTAAGATCCGCTGCCACAAGACGGGCGGCCACGGCGCGGAGACCTTTGTGCAGGGAATCCAGAACTCCTGCAATCCGGTATTCATCGAGGTTGGGCTGCGGCTGGGCGTCGACCGCTATTTCTCCTACTTTGACCAGTTCGGGCTGAACAGAAAGACGGGGATCGACCTGCCCGGGGAGGCGGCCACGATCATGCACAGAAAGGAGAATGTCGGGCAGGTGGAGCTTGCCACGATCTCCTTCGGCCAGTCGTTTCAGATCACACCGGTACAGCTTGCGGCGACCGTCAGTTCCATCATCAACGGAGGGACACGTGTGACGCCGCATTTTGGTGTGGGCGTCAGGACGGCGGACGGGACGCTGAGTCCGATCCGCTATGAGAAGGGGGAGAAGATCCTCTCCGCCGAGACATCCGCCACCATGCGCTATCTGCTGGAGCAGGTGGTTGACGGCGGCTCCGGCAAAAACGCGTACATCGAGGGCTACCGCATCGGCGGAAAGACGGCGACGTCGGAGACCCTGCCGAGAAGCGCGAACAAATACATTTCCTCGTTCATAGGCTTTGCGCCGGCGGACGACCCGCAGGTGCTCGGCCTGTGCATCATCAACAATCCGCAGGGCGTCTATTACGGCGGGACGATCGCGGCGCCGGTGGTGAAGGGGCTGTTTGAGAATATCCTGCCGTACCTGGGCATCGAGCGCGCGGCGGAGGGCACAGGGGCCTCATCCTGAAAAAATTTTCCGCTCTGCGGCGGATCAGGGCTGTGAGTGCGGAGGGCGCCGGAGTCTCGTTCTGAGAGGGATTTTCCGAACTGCGGCTGATCACGGCCGCGGGCGCATGGAAAATGAGGGCCGCGCCGGGTTTATGAGTTGCGTATTCAGGCATTCTGTGATAAAAATAAAACAGAAAAAGACAGAAGACAGAAAAGAAGAGGTGTGTGATGATATTAAATCAGGATGTACTAATTCCGTTGTTTGCGGCATTTGCAGTCAGTGTATTTTTGAGCCCGTTTGTGATCCCGTTCCTCCAGAAGCTGAAGGTGGGCCAGACGGAGCGGGAAGAGGGCGTGAAGTCCCATCTGAAAAAGGCGGGGACGCCGACGATGGGCGGTCTGATCATCCTGATCAGCACGGTGGTGACCTCCCTGTTTTACATCAGGCGTTTCCCGCGCATAGTGCCGGTGCTGTTTCTCGTGCTCGGCTTCGGGATCATTGGCTTTCTTGACGACTACCTGAAGGTGGTGCTGCGCCGCTCCGACGGTCTGTACCCGAAACAGAAGATGCTGGGGCAGATCCTTGTGACGACCGTTTTTGTCGTCTATATCTGGTTCATGGATCCGTCCTGCCTGGAGCTGCTGATCCCGTTCTCGGGCGGGAAGGTGATATCCGGGCAGGTGATGAGGATCGTGGCGATACCGCTCGCGTATTTTGCGGTGATCGGCACGGTGAACGGCGTGAACTTCACGGATGGCCTTGACGGCCTGGCAACCGGGGTCACAACGATGGTCGCGGTGTTCTATACGGTCGCATCCATGGTCCTGGGAGGGGGCATCGAGCCTCTGACTGCCGCCGTGACCGGGGCGCTGCTCGGCTTTCTGCTGTTTAACGTGTACCCGGCGAAGGTTTTCATGGGGGATACCGGCTCCCTGGCGCTCGGCGGTTTTGTGGCGGGCTCCGCCTACATGATGAAAATGCCGGTCTTTATCCTGATCGTCGGGCTGATCTATCTGGTGGAGGTGCTCTCCGTCATGATCCAGGTGACGTATTTCAGGAAAACCGGGGGCAAACGGATCTTCAAGATGGCACCGATCCATCACCACTTTGAGCTGTGCGGATGGTCGGAGACGCGCGTCGTCACCGTATTTACCGTGATCACGGCCTTTTTGTGCCTGCTGGGCCTGGTGGCGATCGGATAAGAAAAGGAGAATGACCGGCAGGGCGGGCGCGCTGCCGGCAAAGGAGGAACAGAAATGGAATTCGGAGATAAAAAGGTCCTGGTCTTCGGGGCCGGGATCAGCGGGATTGGCGCGGCCAGCCTGCTGCTTCGCAGGGGGGCCGATGTGGTCTTATATGACGGAAACGCGTCGCTTGACGAGGCGGAGCTTCGCGGGAAGCTGGCGGCGGAGATCTGCGCCGCAGAAGCGCCGGATCAGGAGCCGCGCGGAGAGCTTCGCGGGAAGTCTGCGGCAGAAACAGGCGCCGAAAAAGCACCTGACCAGGAGCCGTGCGGAGAGCTTCGCGGGAAGTCTGCGGCAGAAACAGGCGCCGAAAAAGCGCCTGACCAGGAGCCGCGTGCCGGAATGTGCGCGGAGCCGGGGGCGGCCGGGAAGCTTCAGATCGTGCTCGGGGCGTTCCCGCCGGACCTGAAGGATGAGCTCTCGCTCGTGATCCTGAGCCCGGGTGTTCCGACCGACCTTCCGCTCGTCAGTGAGCTGCGCGGCGCGGGCATCCGCATCTGGGGCGAGGTGGAGCTTGCCTGGGCGTGCGGAAAGGGGGACGTGCTGGCAGTCACCGGCACGAACGGAAAGACGACGACGACGAGCCTTCTGGGCGAGATCATGCGCGCCTGGAAGGACGAGGTGTATGTCGTCGGAAATATTGGAAATTCCTACACGGGCGCGGTCTCGCAGATGACGGACCAGGCGGTCACGGTGGCCGAGATCAGCAGCTTCCAGCTGGAGACGATTGAGACGTTTGCGCCGAAGGCCAGCGCGATCCTGAACATCACGCCGGACCATCTGAACCGCCACCATACGATGGAGGAGTACATACGCGTGAAGGAGCTGATCACGGAAAATCAGGGGCCGGACGACGTGTGCGTGCTCAACTATGAGGACGCGGTCCTGAGAAAATTCGGGGAGACCCTGCACACCCGTGTTCTATACTTCAGCAGCCTGCATACACTGGAAGAGGGAATCTGGCTTGACGGCGAAGACATCGTGTTTGCGGTGAACGGGGAGAGGCAGACCCTGTGCTCTGTGAAGGAGCTGAACCTGCCCGGACGGCACAATCACGAGAATGTGATGGCCGCCGCAGCCATGGCGCTCGCATACGGCACGCCGGTGGATGTGGTCCGCCGGGTGGTCTGCGCGTTCAGGGCGGTTGAGCACCGGATCGAGTTTGTGACGGAGCGGAACGGGGTCGTCTACTACAACGATTCCAAGGGGACGAATCCGGACGCGGCGATCAAGGGCATCCAGGCCATGGACCGGCCGACGCTCCTGATCGGAGGCGGCTATGACAAAAATTCCTCCTATGAGGAATGGATCCGGGCATTTGACGGAAAGGTAAAATATCTGGTACTGATAGGACAGACAAGGGAGAAGATCGCGCAGGCAGCCAGGAGCTGCGGCTTTGAGGACATCCTCATGGCCGATTCCCTGGAGGAGGCCGTACAGATCTGCGCAGACCGCGCAGAGAGCGGGGACGCTGTCCTGCTCTCGCCGGCGTGTGCGAGCTGGGGCATGTTCCCGAACTATGAGGTGCGGGGAAGGCGCTTTAAGGAACTGGTATATCAGCTGGCATAGGAAGTGGACGCATGTACACAAAGCCGGGAAAGCCGGACGGGATTCTGCTTGTGACCGTACTGTTCCTGATCGCCTTCGGCATGGTGGTGCTCTACAGCATGAGCGCGTACAACGGCCGGGTGAGGTTCGGAGATTCTGCGTATTATTTCAAGAAACAGCTGTTTGCGATGGCGCTCGGACTGGCGGTGATGTACGGGGTGGCCTGCACGGACTATCATGTGCTGCTGCGCCTGTCCGTCCCGGCGTATCTCGTCTCGCTCGCGCTGTCCGGCGCCGTCCTTTTATTCGGCGACACCTACAATGGCTCGCGGCGCTGGCTGTCGGTCGGCCCGCTGTCGTTTCAGCCGGCGGAGTTCGCCAAGCCGGCGGTCATTCTGCTGCTGGCCGGTTTTGTGAGCCGCATGGGCCGCAAAAAGAGCGGCAGGACGACGGCGGCGGTGTTTGCGATGATCCTGCCGATCGTGGGACTGGTCGGCACGAACAACCTGAGCACGGCGGTGATCATTCTCGGCATTGCCATGCTGATGATCTTCATCTCAAATCCGAGATATCTTCCGTTTCTGTGGATCATTCTGGCGGGGACGGGATTTCTCGGCATCTTTCTGAGTCTGGAGCAGTACCGTCTGGAGCGCCTGGCGATCTGGCGCAATCCCGAGCTGTACGAGAAAGGCTATCAGACCCTGCAGGGGCTCTACGCGATCGGCTCCGGCGGACTTTTCGGCCGGGGGCTCGGCAACAGCCTGCAGAAGCTCGGCTTCGTGCCGGAGGCGCAGAACGACATGATCTTCGCGGTGATCTGCGAGGAAATAGGCCTGTCCGGCGCGCTGCTTCTGATGCTTCTGTTCCTTCTGCTGCTGTGGCGCTTTATGGTGATCGCCACTCATGCGCAGGACCTGGCCGGTTCTCTGATCGCGGCCGGGATCATGGGCCATATCGCGATCCAGGTGATCCTCAACATCGCGGTGGTCACGAATACGATACCAAATACCGGGATCACCCTCCCGTTTGTAAGCTACGGAGGGACCTCCGTTCTGTTTCTGCTCGCGGAGATGGGGCTGGCGCTTTCGGTCAGCCGCTGCAGCGTCTGCCCCGGGAAGCGCTAGAGGGCCGGGGCGTTCTTTTCCAGTCACCGGGATCCGACTGACTGCATATACTGAGGTATATGGTGTCCTGCAGGGCGCGCAGGAGTTCTGCGGGAGTGGAAAGTCGGGGGATGGCGTTTGAGCAGTCTGGAAATTTCGGGAGGGGCGCCGCTGCACGGTGAGATCACAATACAGGGTTCCAAGAATGCGGTGCTTCCGGTGCTGGCGGCATGCATGCTGGGAGAGGGCGTCTGTACGATCGAGAACTGCCCTCAGATCGGCGATGTGGCGGATACTCTGGAGATCATGGAGCAGCTCGGATGCCGTGTGGAGCGCCGGGGCGGCACGGTCAGGATCGACGCCTCCGGCGCGGATAAGACGGAGATCGACGGGGAGAGCGCGGCCAGGATCCGCTCCTCGGTGCTGTTTCTGGGCGTGCTTCTCGGCAGGATGAAAAAGGCGGTGCTCCCGCTGCCGGGCGGCTGCGCGATCGGGGAGCGGCCGGTCGATGAGCACATCCGCGCGCTGCGCCAGATGGGCGCGAGATTCCTCCTGGAGGAAAAGATCACCGCGGATGCGGCAGATCTGCACGGAGGCACGGTGCGGCTGACGGTGCCGAGCGTGGGCGCCACGGAAAATGCGGTGCTGGCCGCCGTGGAGGCGCGGGGAGAGACCGTGATCGGCAACGCCGCCCGGGAGCCGGAGATCGACGAGCTCTGCGGATTTCTGATCCTGCGGGGAGCAGACATCGTGCGCAGGCCGGACGGGAGCATCCGGATCCGCGGAGGACGGCGGCTGTCCGGGGTGCGCTACCGCATGAAGCCGGACCGGATCGTCGCGGGCACCTATCTGCTGGCGGCCGCCGCGACGAGGGGCCGGATCTACATTTCAGATTTCCCCTGCAGGGAGCTGGATTCGCTTCTGGCGGTGCTGCGCGGCATGGGGATTGTGGCAGAATACAGAGAAAACGGGATTTATCTGAGGGCCGACGGACCTGCGGGGCCGGTTCCGTATCTGGAGACCGCGCCCTATCCGGGGTTTCCGACCGACCTGCAGTCGCCGCTTCTGGCGGTGTTGTGCCGCGCGCGCGGGGAGAGCTGTATCTGCGAGACGATATTTGAGAGACGCTTCCGCACGGTGCAGGAGCTGCGCCGGATGGGGGCGCATATCAGGACAGAGGGCAGGTGCGCGAGGATTGAGGGGATCCCGGCGCTTGTGCCCGCCGACCTTGCGGCTCCGGATCTCCGGGGCGGGGCGGCGCTTGTGATCGCGGCGCTGGAAACGCACGGGAGGACCGTGATCCACAGAACGGGATACATTGAACGAGGATATGAGGATATCGCCAGGGACCTGCAGAAGCTTGGGGCAGACATCAGATGGAGAGAGGCAGACGGGATATCCGAGACACGGGGCAAATGACATCTGCAGGGGCGGAGAAGCCGGCCGCCTGCGGAGGATACGGGGGAGAAAATGGCGCAGAACAGACGAAAAAGACGGAAAAACAGGATTTTTAAACTGGGAGGGGCGGCTGTCATCCTGCTGCTGCTTCTGGCGTTTCTTCTTCTGTTCCGGGTCAGCAAGGTACAGATTTATGGAAATGAAAGATACGCGGCCGAGGAGATCACCTCGGGCCTGCTGGACAATGTTTTCCTGAAGAACACGCTTTATGTTCTCTGGAGATACAGGGACGGGGAGGTTCCGGACAACATGTGCTACCTGAGCTCGCTGCATGTGCAGCTGAAATCCCCGGGTCATATAGATGTCCATGTGACGGAAAAGAAGCCGGTGGCGTACGTGGACAAAAACGGATACGCCTATATTGACCAGACGGGGATCGTCCTCGAGTACTCCGACCAGGTGTACAGCGGCGTCCCGATCGTCACGGGCGTTGCGGTGGAGGAACCGGTGCTGTACCAGAAGCTGCCGACACAGAGCAGCGCGCAGCTGCGGACGATACTGAGCCTGACGCAGCTTCTGTCGGAGCAGGAAGTGAGCGTAGATGAGATCCGTTTCGGCGAGAACATGGATATCACTATTTACGTGGGCTATATAGAAATCCAGCTCGGCCAGGACGAATATCTGGAGGAGAAGGTGGCGAATCTCGCCAAGATCCTGCTGCGCCTGGAAGGGCAGAGCGGAGTGCTTCATCTGGAGAACTTCACCGGGCGCAACGAGCAGGTGCCGTTCACCCCGGCGGGTGAGGTCACGGGTCAGGAGGGCGGTTCCGGCGACGGAAGCGGTGACTCCGGCGAAGACGGTTCCGGCGGTTCGGACAGCTCGGGCGACGGACAGTCAGACGGCCCGGGCGGCTCGGGCGACGGACAATCCGGTGGCTCAGACGGCTCCGGTGACGGACAGGCGGACGGCTCGGACGGCTCCGGTGACGGACAGGCGGACGGCTCGGACGGCTCCGGCGATGAGAACCAGGATACCGGGACCATCTATCCGATGGTATTCAATTCTTCCGGAACCCTTGTCTACAACGTCCACGTGGAAAACGGGACGGTGGTGGATGAATACGGCAATCCGGTGCCGGGCGTCACGATCAATGAAAACGGAAACGTCGTAGACGCATACATGAACGTGTTTGATCCGGCCACGGGCGAGCTGATCCAGTAGAAGGTCTGCCCGGGAGGGCGGACGCCAGCAGAGAAAAGCGGCCGGGATATAGAATCGCGGCAGGACGGAGAGCAGCAGGAGAGAACCGACCGGTGCTGGAGCACGGCGGACAGCAGCAGGAGAGAATCAGCCGGGGCACAGAATTGTGATCGGCAGTCAGATACAGAGGATCAGGAGGCGGGAAGGAATATGGGCATTGCTTATCATGCGGCATCGAAGGAATTTCACCTGTACAATGCACAGGTCAGCTATATTTTCTGTGTGATGAAAAACGGGCAGCTGGGGCAGCTCTACTTTGGAAAGCGCCTGCGTGACCGGGAGAGCTTTGCGCATCTGCTGGAGACGGCGGTGAGGGATATGGCGCCGTATCCGTTCGAGGATGATAGGTCCTTCTCGCTGGAGCATCTCAGACAGGAATACCCGTCCTACGGGACGGGGGATATGCGCTATCCGGCCTTCACGGTCGCGCAGGAGAACGGCAGCCGGATCTCGGACTTCGTCTATGCCGGACACCGGATCTTCGCGGGCAAGCCGCGGCTGGACGGGCTGCCGGCCACATATGTGGAGGATGAGGACGAGGCGGAAACGCTGGAGGTCACGCTGGAGGACCGGATAACGGGAACGGAGCTTGTGCTCGCCTACACGATCTTCCGGGACATGCCTGTGCTCAGCCGCAGCGCGCGCTTCATCCAGAAGGGGCCGCAGACGGTCACGCTGGAGGCGGCGATGAGCCTCTGTGTGGACCTTCCCGACCGGAATTATGATATGACGGATCTGACCGGCGCGTGGGCGAGGGAGCGCTATGTGCGCTGCCACAGGCTGCACGAGGGCGTGCAGGAGATCTACAGCATGCGCGGCCACAGCAGCCACCAGTTCAATCCCTTCCTGGCGCTGAAGCGCCCGGATGCGGGCGAACATACGGGGGAAGTGCTCGGCTTCAGCCTCGTCTACAGCGGAAATTTTCTCGGACGTGTGAACGTGGACACCTTTGGCGTGACGCGCGTCCTGCTTGGGATACACCCGGAGGGCTTCGCCTGGAAGCTCGGCCCGGGAGAGAGCTTCCAGACGCCGGAGGCCCTTGCGGTCTTCTCGGAGCGCGGGCTGAACGGCATGAGCCAGACCTTTCACAGGCTGTTCCGCACACGCCTGGCGAGGGGCCGCTACCGCGATGCGGTGCGCCCGATCCTGGTCAACAACTGGGAAGCGACGTTCATGAAATTCACAGAGCCGCAGATTCTGGAAATCGCGCGGGAGGCGGCGGATCTGGGTATCGAGATGATGGTGCTGGACGACGGATGGTTCGGAAAGCGGGACGACGATACGACGTCGCTCGGCGACTGGTATCCGGATCGGCGCAAGCTGCCGGAGGGCATCCGCGGGCTGGCACAGAAGATCTGCGCCATGGGCCTGAAATTCGGCCTGTGGTTTGAACCAGAGATGGTAAGCCGGGACAGCGACCTGTACCGGTCGCATCCGGACTGGCTGATCGGCGTTCCGGACCGCAGAAGGAGCCTTGGGCGAAACCAGTTCGTGCTTGATTTTTCAAAGCAGGAGGTGGTGGACTGGATCGGGGACCGCATGGCGGATATTCTCGGGAATGCGCCGGTCTCCTACGTGAAATGGGATATGAACCGCAGCATTACGGAGTGCTTCTCCACGGGCAGGGATGCGGATTTTCAGGGCGAGGTGTTCCACCGGCAGATCCTCGGGGTCTATGCCCTCTATGAGCGCCTGACCTCGCAGTTCCCGCAGGTTCTGTTCGAATCCTGCGCGAGCGGGGGCGCGAGATTTGATCCGGGCATGCTCTACTACGCCCCGCAGGCGTGGACATCGGACAACACGGACGCGGTCGAACGGCTCAGGATCCAGTATGGGACTTCCTACGTGTATCCGCTGAGCTCGATGGGCTGCCACGTGTCTGCCGCGCCGAACCAGCAGACGTTCCGCGACACACCGCTTCAGACGAGGGCCGACACGGCGTATTTCGGCGTGTTTGGCTACGAGATGGATCTGTGCGCCCTGACGGAGGAAGAGAAGGAGCAGGTCCGCGCGCAGGTGGCCTTTGCAAAGAAATGGCGGAGGCTTGTCATGGAGGGCACGTTCTACCGGCTGCTGAGCCCCTTTGAGGGCGACGAGACGGCCTGGATGGTCGTGTCTGAGGACGGGCGGACGGCGCTTGTCGGATACTACCGGACACGCCAGCCATCCAACGCGCCGTTTCTGCGGCTGCGCCTGGCGGGGCTTCGCGGGGATCTCGCCTACCGGATCGAGGGGCGTGAGGGCACCTTCTTCGGCGACGAGCTGATGCAGGCCGGACTTTTGCTCTCAGACCGGGCGTCGGGCGTCCGCGGGAGCACGGTCAGGCAGGGGGACTACCAGTCCCGGCTGTTTGAAGTGTATGCAATATAGCAAATATTAATCTGTTTGTTGTAAATATTATGAAGATGCCGGCTGATAATTGACTTTTCGGGGGATTTTTATAAAATGAAACTAACCAGAAAAGAGGAGGTGCGGCATGAAATACAGACTACATGAGGACGGACACTGGGATATCTGCGGGGAGAATTTTTCGCTGCTCCATGCCTATCCGGCGGTTGACGGCCGCGCGGTGGCAGCGGTCAGTGTGACGGTCGGGGACGGCGTCATCACGTACCGGATGGAGCGCGGAACACTCTCCCTGCATTTTTATGAGGAAAATGATGAGGTAAGGCTGGACACCCTCGTATCCGGCGCGGACGGGATCCATGATGTGGAGCCGTTTCTGGACGCCGGGATCTGCGGAGCGGATCACGTATTCATTCAGGGATCCGGGATGGGCGGACCGTCCGGGTGCCGCAGGATCGGGGAGACGGTGCTTGCGTCGGACGGGCTTGCGGCGCTGTACTCTGAGGAACCCGCGTTTTTTGTCTGGGCGGAGGATCACCGGCACTATGTGAACCGGTACCAGATCTGCGAGAAGCAGGACGGGATTTTCGGCGGCAGGCGCAGGTGCATCTCGGGCGGCTTCAGCCTCGAGGGAACCGCGAAGGGAGAGATTCCCCTTCCCTCCCTGTTTTTCCGGGAGCAGCCGGCCCTGGACGCCGGGCTGAGATTCTGCGCGGAGAGGATCGCGCGCGAGATGGGCGCGCGCAGGACGCAGCCCCCGGCATTCCACTGGTGCAGCTGGTATTACCTGTACCAGAATTTCAGCCAGGAGCTTCTGGAAGAGTATCTGGAGGGCTTCCGGGCAGAGAAGGATCTGCCGTTCCGCTATGTACAGATCGACGCGGGATATTTTCCGAGCCAGGGCGACTGGCTGGTTCCGAACCACCGCTTCCCGGAGGGGCTTGAGAAGGCCGCAAGGACGATCCGCGATGCCGGCTACGAGGCGGGAGTCTGGGTCGGGCCGTTCATGGTGGGGGACTGCTCCGGGCTGTGCCGCGAGCATCCGGACTGGCTTCTGTACAATCTCGAGGGCAGGCCTGTGACGATGCTCACCTATTACAACGAGCCGAAGAACTGGGGGCAGATCGACAGCAACTACTATGTGTTGGACACGAGCAACCCGGAGGCGCTTGATTTTGTGGGGAACGTGTTCCGCACGCTGCGCGGCTGGGGCTTTACGATGTTCAAAACAGACTTTATGAGGTGGAACATGCACGACACGTCGAAGGTGCGGCGGTACGACCCGAAGCTCACCTCCGTGGAGATCTTCCGGAATACCCTGCAGGTGATCCGGGAGGCGATCGGGGAAGAGAGCTACTGGCTCGGCTGCATTGCGCCGTTCCTTCCGTTTATCGGCTA
Source organism: uncultured Lachnospiraceae bacterium (assembly GCA_947628955.1). Classification (GTDB taxonomy): domain Bacteria; phylum Bacillota; class Clostridia; order Lachnospirales; family Lachnospiraceae; genus Choladousia. Next base: position 34,218 of record CANRBX010000010.1, read on the forward strand.
CGCGGACGGCATGCGCATCGCCGGGGATGTCGGGGCCCAGTGGGAGGAGAACAACTACGGGCCGGTCAATATGATCCGCGAGATCGCTGCGGACAATTATTTCAACCATATCTACTGGCAGAATGACCCTGACTCGGTCATCCTCAGAGACTTTGACGTGCATCTTCTTCCGCACGAGATCCGAACCGTCGCGCTCCTGCAGGCAGTGTCGGGCGGTGTGATCACGACCTCGGATCCGATCCACCGGCTGCCGGAGGAACGAAAACGGCTGCTGCACTTTATCAGGCCGCGCGGAGAGCACGTCCCGGAGATCCCGTTTCTGAAGGAAGAACGCAGAGACCTTGTCATGATCCATAAGTCCGGGAAGGGCAATCTTCTGTTTGCCATGAATCCGACCGCAGAGACGGTCACCGTACTCTACGACCTGCGCGGGCTTTTTGGAGAGAGAAAGTGGCATGTGAGAGAGTATGGCGGTGCGGACCGCGGGCAGATGGAGCAGTATCTTGCCGTTTTGAAGCCGCACGAGTCGCTGCTTCTGTTTGTGACGCCGGATCCGCTCGATGCAGAGCCGGACAATCTCTGGGAAGTATTGTAGGGCCGGGCTGAAAATAAGACACAAAAGTGAAAATATGACATAAGACCTCCGACAAAATGAAAATTTGATATCTTATTGTGAAAATTTTCAATTTATTTCAGAATATAAATATAATAGAATCAAATTATCAAATTTCAGAAGGAGGTTACTAAAAATGATGAATTTTAAGAAATTGTTGGTGGCAATTTCCGCGGCGTCGCTTGCTGCTTTAGGCATCGGGAACATGATCTCGTCGGCAGCGGAAGAGAAGACTGTGCTGAATTTCTACTATTGGGATGAAGGACAGAAGGAAGGGATGGACGCCCTGATCGACGGCTTCGAGGCGACACACGAGAATATCACCGTTGAGTCTACGATCATTCCGTGGAGCGATTACTGGGTAAAGCTGCAGACCTCGCTCCCGAGCGGAACAGGACCGGATATCATGTGGACGAACTGCTGGGCATCTCCTTACGTAGAGGCCGGCCTTCTCTATGACATGACAGAAAAGGTGGAGAGCGACGGAGTCGACATGAGCAAGTATCCGGATGCGGTGCTTGCGACCTCCGTGTATGACGGACATGTCTACGGGATCCCGAAGGACTATGACGGATACGCGATCTACTACAACAAGGCGATCTTCGATGAGATGGGCGTGGCTTATCCGGAGGATGGCTGGACATGGGACGACTTCCGCGACACGGCGATCGCCCTGACGAACGATGACCACTACGGATTTGCGGCGCACACGGACAACGTGTCGTACAGAACGCTCATCATCAGCAACGGCGGATCGTTCATCTCTGACGACGGCCTGACCGTGCATTACAACGAGCCGGCCAATGTGGAGACGCTTCAGTTCCTGCACGACCTGATCTATGTCGACGGCGCGTCGCCGACCGCAGCTGATTTTGTGGAGATCGGCGCATCCGACATGTTTATGAACGGCATGGTCGCAATGATGCCGAACGGTTCGTGGTCGCTCTCCACCTATGCAGAGGCTCTCGGAGACGATCTCGGAATCATATCCTTCCCGCAGAAGGTTAAGAAGGGCAGCGTGACCTCCGGGCTCTCCTATTCGATGGCAGCGAATGGCAGCCACATCGAGGAGGCATGGGAATTCTGCAAGTTTGCGGCGTCGAAGGAAGGACAGGATCTGACCGTATCGGCGGCGATCCCGGCGAACGAGGATTCCAAGGAAGCATGGCTTGAGCACAATGCGGCTTACCCGGATGCGCACTATCTGGTAGACGACGTCGCCACGGCGGTCTCCAACCCGATCTACGGCAACAACAAGACGAACGAGTGTGAGTCGATCGAGGTGGATGCGATCACCAAGGCATGGATGGATCCGGATGCTGACATTCAGGCGATCATGGATCAATGTGTGGCAGATATGACTGCTGTGCTCAACGAGTAACAGACCAGAACACGCACGCAGGTGCACAGCCCGCGCTGACATCTGAACCGGAGAGGCGTGAACAGGACTTTTGACGGAGGGTGTCCCGGAAGCGATCCTTTTGGGGCGCCCTCCGCTTTTGAGACAGCAGGGTAATCTGGCACTTCACATGACGGAGGTGATTAAAATAAAAAAGAGACGTTTTAATAAAGAATGGTTCTGGTCGTACGTCTTCATTGCGCCTATGGTGATCGGGACGCTTGTGTTCGGCATTTTCCCGCTTTTCTATTCGCTCAATATCTCCCTTCTGAACTGGGACGGGATCGGGGAGAAGACCTTTGTCGGCCTTCAGAACTTTACGAATCTGCTTCACAACGAGAAGTTTTTCTTCGAGATCAAGAATACGCTCGTCTACACGCTGACCTATGTGCCGCTGTGTATTTTCTTTTCCGTGATCGTGGCAGTTCTTCTGAACCAGGGGATCCGGGCGACCGGCATTTACCGCGTCATCTATTTCCTGCCCAATATTGTCATGCCGGTAGCGGCGGTGATGGTGTGGCGCTTCATGTTAAATTCTAAATTCGGGATCGTGAATATGCTCCTGAGGTTCCTTCACCTGCCGGCGCCCAACTGGATCTCGGATCCGGGCTTTGTCCTGTCGGCGATCGTGATCGTGAGCGTGTGGAGCGGCGTCGGGTACAACGCGGTCATCCTGCTCGCGGGGCTGCAGGGGATCTCGCCGGAGCTCTACGAGTCGGCAAGGCTGGACGGTTCCGGCCCGCTGAACACCTTTTTCCGGATCACGATACCGCTGGTGTCTCCGACGCTGTTTTTCCTGATCACGATGGGCGTCATGGGAGGAATGAAGGCGTTCGACATTGTGTTCTCCTTCGCGAACTCGTCCGGCCCGCTGCAGGATGCGACCAGGACGCTTGTGTACGGGATTTATGAGCGGGCCTTTAACTTCCTGAAGATGGGCGAGGCGTCTGCCGAGGCGGTCGTGCTGTTTGTGCTGATCATGATCGTGACTGCGGTTCAGTTCGCCCTGGAAAAGAAATGGGTACACTATGAGTAGAAGGAGGGATGCAGGATGAAGAATGCAACGACACGGAGACGCACGGCGCTTCTGTATTTCGTGCTGTCGCTCGGCGCTGTGGTGATGCTGGTACCTTTCCTGTGGATGATACTGACATCGTTTAAGACGTACAAGGAGACGATCGCGGTACCCCTCGTGTGGATCCCGGAGGTGTGGCAGTGGCAGAATTATCTGGAAGTTCTCGTAAAATTTGACTTTGTGCGGTATTATATAAATACGATCATCGTCACGCTGACGACGGTATTTTTCATGATGCTCTTCAGCTCGATGGCCGCGTTCGCGTTCGCGAGGCTGAACTTCCCGTTCAAGAATCTGATCTTTTCCTGCCTTCTGGTCATTTTCATGGTGCCTGCGCAGCTTACGATGATCCCGAAGTATCTGATCATCAACCAGCTTCACTGGGTGGACACCCTGAAGGGGATCGTGATCCCGAACATTTTCAGCGTGTATTCGATGTTCATGCTGAGGCAGTTCTTCGCGGGGCTGCCGGGCGAGATCGAGGATGCAGGAAAGATTGACGGCTGTTCTTATCCGCGGCTGTTCTGGAATATCTCCCTTCCGCTCTGCAAGAGCGGGATCGTGGCCATGACGGTGCTCAACCTTCTGTGGGCCTGGAACGAGCTGCTCTGGCCCCTGATCGCGACGAACACGGACAAGCTGAGGGTACTCTCTGTTGGAATGGCCACGCTGCAGGGGCAGCACAGCACGGATTATCCGCTTCTGATGGCGGCCGGCGTGATGGCGCTGATCCCGATGCTGATCGTGTACATAATCGGCCAGAAATACTTTATCACGGGCATCGCGTTCACCGGGGTGAAAGGATAAGAATGAGGTAGCCAGAAATGTTTTTCCGCAGACATTCGTTTATTATAAAGAATATTGCGCTGTTTTTTCTCTTTGCACTGATCCTGACCGTGATCATCAATGCGATCTGGTACCGTGTCACGACGCGGGACCGCTACAGCCAGAGCATTGCTGAGTCGGAGAACCTGCTGAACCAGGTGGGCATCAGCGTCGACAATTACTTCTATGCGATCAGCATGTATGTGACTTCGTTTATTGTGAACAGCGAGGCGGGGGAGATCCTGCGCTCTGAGGCGCCGTCGGTTTCCGATGAGGACCTGGCCCTTGTCCGGGAGAGGATCGACGCGGCCGCCGGCGAAAGCCTTCTGATCTCATCGGTGTCGGTGCTCATGGACCGCTATGAGTACAGCTCCGCCGGAGACGACATGGATCTTGAGCTGCTGCGCGAGAAAGCCGGGTGCGGGGATTTCAGGAGGTACGGGAAAAGCTACGACCTGTCCCGGGTTTACTACAACAATGAGGTTCAGGACAAGAACGAGGCCACGATCGCGTACATGTACCGCATTAAGGGCGAGAGCCTGAGAGCGACGGTCGGAGTGCTGGTGCTGGAGCTGCGCTACTCGGATATTCGGAAGATCTTCGACGGGGCGTCGGAGGGGAGCGGAAACCAGTGGCTGGTGTACGACCGGGATGCGCTGGTCTACGCCCCGGACGGCTTTCAGGATGAGCTTACCGATGAGCAGAGGAAGATCAGGGAGCTTGCCAAGGCATACCGGTCGCCGTCCCCCTGCACGTTTCAGGGGAGAGACTGCATCGCGATCTGCGCCTATGACGTCCGGTCAGACTGGACGATCGTGGAGCTGATCGACCGGGACACCCTGTTCCGGACCGCAAAGGAGGCTGTCCAGACGACGGTCGGCGTGGTCGTGCTCGTCATTTTCCTTCTGACCGCGGCAGTCGTTGCCCTGCTCTACCGGATGCTCCGGCCGCTGGTGCGGATCACGGAGGCCATGCAGAAGGTGGAGCACGATCAGTTTGACACGGTGTTCGACCATACGCGGGATGACGAATTTGGACAGATTGAGAACGGATTTAACAAGATGGTTGGGCATATTAATGAGCTTCTTTATAATATACGAAAGCAGGAAGAGGAAAAACGAAAGATCACGATCCAGACGCTGCGCGCACAGATCAACCCGCATTTCCTGTACAATACGCTGAACATCATCCGCTGGCGCGCGGTTCTTGCGGGGAACGAGACGGTGGCGAATATGATCGTCGCACTCGTGAAAACGGTCGAATTCAACGGAAAGCGGAAGGAAGAGTTCGTGACGGTGAGAGACGAGGTGGACAATGTGAAAAACTATGTCCGCCTGCTCGGCTACCACTATGAAGACAAATTTCAGGTTCTCTACGAGCTGGACGAGGATGCGATGGGCTTTTACACGCCGAAGCTTCTGCTGCAGCCGCTCGTGGAGAATGCGATGTTCCACGGCATCGTTCCGAAGGACGGGCAGGGGCAGATTTTCCTCTCGGTGTGCAGGGAGGGCGAGAAGATCTGCTTCCTCGTCTCAGACGATGGAGTCGGCGTGGATCTGGACGGGGAGGGCCGGCTGTCTGACGGCATCGGCTTCTCAAATGTAAACGACCGCATCCGCTATTACTTTGGCGAGGAGCACACGCTTCGCGTGACAAGCTCTCCGGGAGCCGGGACGGCGGTGCGTTTTTCCATTCCGGTCATCCGCACACTGCCGTATCACAGGGCGGTCATGGAGGAGGTGAAGTGACATGCTGAAAATACTGATCGTGGATGACGAGCCTTTTTTCCGCCTGGGAATACGGGCCGGAGTCCCGTGGGAGGAGATGGACGCCGTTGTCTGCGGCGAGGCCTCAAACGGCAGGGAAGCGCTCCAGCTGATCTATGAGAAGCACCCGGATATCGTGTTTCTTGACATTAAGATGCCGGTTATGGATGGGATCGAGGTGCTGAAAAAGGCGGCGCCGCTGTGCCCGAACACATATTTTGTGATCCTGAGCTGCTTCAACGAGTATGAGTACGTGCGTGAGGCGATGAAGCTCGGCGCGTACGACTATCTGTTCAAGCCGGTCATGGGAGTGGACGAGCTGGCAAAGACAGTCGGTGAGATACGGAAAAAGAAGTATCAGGACGATTCGCAGGAACAGGCGTCGGACAACACGGCGGACCGGATCACGGAGCTGCTGATCCGGGGCACGCAGCCGGACGGCCTGTCCGGGCAGGAGAAGAGCGAGCTGTCCGGCCTGCTCGGAGGGGAGGATGCGCTGCCCTTTTTTACCGTGCATGTCACCCTCCGCAGGGGGACAGAGATGCCTGTTCCGGGCAGCCAGACGATGCGCCTGTGCCAGGCGATCCTGTTTCAGAATATGGAATACGACCGGATCTACATGGGGCGCCCGGATGGGGCAGGCTGTCTCTGGATGTTCTGTTTTGCGTCGGACCGGCCCTATATGACCTGCCGCGCGCGGGAAGAGGTGTTCCGGAACAACCTTCCGAAGCTCCGGGAGTATCTGGAGATGGAGGTCATGGTTGGGTTCAGCAGGGATATAGAGAGCCTGGACGGCCTCAGCCAGGGGGCGGACGAGGCGCTTCGGGCCTGCAGTGAGGGATTCTTCACCGGAGAAAGCGCGGTCTGCTGCAGCCCGGGAGAAGGGGACTCATCGGATCTCGACGCGATGTTTCACACATACTATGACCGGATCCAGGAGGCGCTCACCGGCCAGGAGATGGATGAGGTCACAAAACTGCTTGGGGAACTCAACGCCTGTATCGTGAAGGAGCGCTGTTTTGACCGGGAGGGCTACTGCCATTTTCTGGCGATGACGCTTGTGGGCTTCATGCGCAAGTTCCGCAACGGGGAGATCCTGGAGCAGCTTCTGCTGGAGGATTACAATCTGATCTCGAATTTATACCATCAGATTGATGCCGGGAGCACGGACCGGGAATTCCTGAAGATCCTTGAGCTTGGATTCCGGAACGCCTGCGAATCGGAGGGAGGGAGCGTACAGGAGACGCTTGTGAACCAGAGCATCCTTTACATGCGCGACCACTACCGTGAGCGGCTGACGCTGAACGAGATCGCGGACACGGTCCACCTGAATAAGAACTATTTCTGCAAGATCTTCAAGCAGGTTACCGGGACGAGCCCGATCGGCTATCTGACCGATATCCGCCTCAGCGCGGCGACGGAACTTCTGAGGACGACGGACCGCAGGGTGTATGAGATCGCGTTCGAGGTCGGCTTTCAGAATTACTCGCATTTCTGCAAAACCTACCGGAAATACAGAAATGTAAGCCCCGCGGATGTCCGCAGAGGATTCCAGGCCGCGGCCTCCCCCAAAAACACAGAGAATGCATGAGAATTTCGCCATGAAAATTTCCGGTGCCAGAGGTTTGTATTCTGGCACTTTTTTGCGCACATTTTTTGAAGAAAATATGATGGGAAACTAAAATCACACAAAATATACACGAAAAACGAAGAAAATAGTTGACAATTTTGTAGAAAATACATATAATTATAAACGTATATTATAGCTTATAGGTTGGAGATTACCAGAGGCACAAAGCACTCTGCCGAACCTTCATTTACAGAGCCGTCCCACCTGCGGGCGCGGGGAGGTTTACCATGAAATCGCCAATTAAGAAAATATCTTTGCAGTCTGAGATTACGAAATACATCCAGGATTATATTAAAGAAGAAAACCTCCAGTGCGGAGATCCGCTGCCTTCCCAGGGAAAGCTGGTGGAGATGACGGGTGTGAGCAGGACTGCCTTAAGAGAGGCAATCCGGGTGATGGAGGGGCAGGGACTTCTTGATGTCCGCAATGGAAAAGGCGTCTTCGTCGGAGAACATTACCAGCAGGAAGGCGTACAGATGACGATTTCATTTGCGCAGGAGAAGGAAAAGCTTCTGGAGATCCTTGAGGTACGCTCCGTGATGGAGAAGGAGATTCTCAAGCTGGTGGTTCACCGGATCACAGATGAAGAAATCGAACATCTGGGAGAACTGACTCGGATCCTCATGAAGAAGTTCCGGGCGAAAGAACCGAAGGCTGCGGAGGATAAGGCCTTTCATGAGTTTATTTACAGCTGCTGCCATAATGAGGTGATGTTCAGCGTCCTGAGATCGGTGTGCGACTGGCTGGATAAGCTCTGGGCGGGACATCCGCTGGGAATTGAAGAGCCTTTCGAAAAGGGCCTGCCTTATCATGAAAAGCTTTATGAGGCCATCCGGGAGAGGGACTACCGAAAGGCATGGATGGCGGATGAATACATACTGAATAACCTCTGGGAAGAGATCGGAGAGGCAAATCTGAAATGGGACAGCGTGGGAGAGAAAAATGAAAGAGGGACATGATTTTTCAAAGGATTCACGTTTGATAGAAACTCACTATGCGGAGCACAATGAGCATTATTACAACGCAGTGGTTCCACCGGTTTTTATGAATTCGCTGAATACGTTCCGGACGATCGACGACTATTTTGACGCGGACACGGAGGATCCGGATACTTATGTGTACGGGCGCGTGCAGAATCCCACATCCAGGATTCTGGAAGATAAGATCGCGGCGCTGGAGCATGGAAAGAGAGCGTATGTTTTTGCGTCAGGAATGGCGGCTGCGACGACGGCTGTGGTAACCGCATGCAAAGCGGGCGACCACATTGTCTGTGTGCGGAATGTTTATGGGCCGCTGAACCGTTTTATCACCGGACACTGCAGAGACTATTATCATATGGAAGTCACTTTTGTCAAAGGAGACAGCATCCAGGAGTTTGAAGAGGCAGTTACTGACAGGACAGCGCTGGTGATTCTGGAAAGCCCGGCCTCTGTGATGATGTGCCTGCAGGATATCCGGGAAGTGGCCAGGATCGCGAAGAAGCATCATGCGCTGACCTATATTGACAATACATACTGTACGCCGATCTTTCAAAATCCACTGGATATGGGCGTGGACATGGTTATGCATACTATGTCCAAATATATCGGCGGACACAGCGATATCATCGGCGGCGTGCTGGTGGCAAAGGATGATGAACTGATCAAAAAGATTTCCCTGCGGCGTGAACTGTACGGCGGCATCATGGGGCCGATGGAGGCATGGCTGGCGCTGAGGGGCATTCGTACCATTGAAGTGCGCCTGCGGCAGCATGAGAAGACGGCAATGTCGGTGGCTGGATTTCTGGAGAAGCACCCCAGGGTGAGAAGGGTGAATTATCCCGGGCTTCCGTCATTCCCCCAGTATGAACTGATGAAGCGTCAGCAGAGGGGAAACTGCGGTCTGCTGAGTTTCGAGATTGACGGCAGTGTCGACCAGGCAAAAAAGGTGTCGGAGTCATTGGAGGTGTTCCATATCGGCGTTTCATGGGGAGGCTTTGAGAGCCTGGTGGAGATGCCCTATGCGCGCATGACAGAGGAAGAAACATCCTGGCTTGGAGGAACCGCCAATATTATCCGTATTCACTGTGGGCTGGAAGGTGAGGATATCCTGATCTCAGATCTGGAAAAAGCACTTTCGCAAATATAAAAAAGGGAGGAAAAGAAATGAAACGAGCAAAAAGGTTTATTGGGTTACTGTTGTCTGCTGCCATGTGTGCCGGGCTGTTTCTGCCAAATGCCATGACTGCTGCGGCGTCTGACGAAGAGATCACCATCACGATGGTAGAATCTCTGACCAGTGCGGAGAGGACAGCGCTTATCCGTGAGATCGCGGACAAGTATGAGGAAGAGCATCCGAATATCACGATCGAGATTATCTCCCCGCCGCTTGAGAGCGCGGATAATAAGATCACTCAGATGCTGATGAGCGGTTCCGGGTGCGATATCGTAGAGTCAAGAGACCTGACGATCACACAGTATGTGAACAACGAATGGATTCAGCCGATCGATTCCTATCTGGATGCCTGGGAGGAAAAGGATACGCTGACAGAAGCGGCGCAGCAGGCCATTTACAACAACGGCGGCGCGGCGTACGTGATTCCTTACGGTTTCCTCTGGAGAGGCCTGTACTGCCATAAAGACTGGCTGGACGAGGCCGGCATCGAGCCGCCTTCCACCTGGCAGGAAATCTATGACGCGGGTGTTGCGCTGACTGATGCGGACGCCAACCGTTACGGTTTTGCTTTCCGCGGCGGCACGCTGGGCTATATGTACGCGGACACGGTTATCTGGAGCTATATCGGAACCGATATCCTGGCAGGACCGGATGCGGGCTATTTCCTGAAGGATGGCGACGGCGCGACGATCTTTACTCTGCCGGAGACCAAGGAAGCTCTGGAGTTCTACAAATCTCTGTTTACAGACTGCTCGCCTTCTGACTCTATCGCATGGGGCTTTGCAGAGATGGTGCAGGGCTTTATCGGCGGGACGACGGCTATGCTGATTCAGGATCCGGAGGTTATCTCTTCGTGTGAGGCGGACCTGGAAGATGACGACTGGGTACTGGTACCCTTCCCGACAGGCCCGTCCGGACAGGGCGTATTCCCCAACGGCTACAGCGGCTGGAGTATGACATCCTTCACGGAGCATCCGGACGAAGTGGCTGACTTCATCCTGTTCCTCTCCAATGCAGAAAACAATACGTACTTCTGCAAGAATTACGCGACCATTCCGATCCATACGACAGCGGCGGAGACCGACAGCTACTTCAGAGAGAGCCGTTTCTCCATCTATGTTGATATGGCGAATAACGGCGATGTTTACAGAACCTGCGGCGCGCCAATGAAATACAATGCATTTGCGGCTTACAAGAGTGAAGTTGATACCATGTATCAGAAGTGGCTGACGGATGAGATTACCACGGACGATCTGCTGACCTGGCTGGATGATTACTGGACACAGGCATATGCGGACGAGGGAGAGAAATTCTGATCGGACAAGTTTATGAACCTGAGGGAGGGGGAGCTGTTCCTCCTCCCTTGTTACAGTTTCAGGCCAATGTCAGTAAGCTGACAGCTGCGGGAATTGCATCGTACGGCAGTCCTGATCTTCTGACATTGGTTTTGGTCGATTGCAGAAAAAGGAGGATGGTATGAAAAAGAATGCATTACTCAGAAAAAGGAGAAGATTCTGCTTCTTGATGATACTCCCGGCCGTAATCCTGCCTCTTCTGTTTACCTATTATCCGATGATAAGAGGCAGTATGATGGCGTTTCAGAGCTATAATCTGATGGATGTAGGGAATATCAAATGGAACGGCCTGGGAAATTTTAAAAAATTATTTGAGAAGAGTATCGGCAACTCCTTCTATCTGGTGCTGACGAATACGGTGAAATGGGTGCTGATCTCCCTGTTTTTCCAGTTTACCATAGGGTTTGGAATGGCGCTTCTCCTGAAAAAGAAGTTTAAGATTTCCGGACTCTATCAGGGCCTGATTTTCTTCCCGTGGGCGGTGTCGGGGTTTGTGATCGGTATCTCGTGGCGATGGATGTTCAACGGAACTTCTGGTGTGATAAATGATATCCTGATGCGAATCGGCATCATTCAAAACTCTGTAGGCTGGCTTGCAAGCAAGGATACGGCCCTGCTGTCCTGCATTGTGGCGAATATCTGGTATGGGATCCCGTATTTTACAATTATGATTACAGCGGCGCTTCGCGGAGTGCCTGAGGACTTATATGAGGCCGCGGATGTGGATGGGGCCAATGCATTTGATAAGTTCTTTCACGTGACAGTGCCTTCCATTAAATCTGTACTGCTATTAACGGTGCTGCTTCGCTGCATCTGGATCTTCAACTTCCCGGATCTGATCTATTCGATGACCCAGGGTGGTCCGGCAGGTTCTTCCCACATCGTGACATCTTATATGATGCAGCTGGTGCAGAGCCTGGATTATGGCCTGGCGTCGGCGGTGGGCGTACTGTCTATCCTGTTCCTCATGGTATTTGCGGCAATCTATCTGGTCATTTCGGATCGTTTGACAAAGGAGGACTGAGCATATGACTATGAGACAGAAAAGAAGAATTCAAAATGTCGTCAAATTTTTTGTGCTGGCAGTTTTCCTGGTGATTGTCATGTTTCCATTCTTCTGGATGCTGGTCACTTCGCTGAAAGGAACACAGGGTGAGATCTATGCATTTCCTGTAAAGTATCTCCCGGAAAAGATCAGCTGGGTGAACTACATAGAGATCCTGTGGAAGGGCAATTTCATCGTATATATGAGAAACTCCCTGCTGGTGTCATCGGTGGCGGGCCTTGTCGCCTGTGTCATTGGAATTTGTGCAGGCTACGTGCTCTCCAGATTTAAATTCCGTGCAAAAAACCTGCTGCTCCTGTTTTTCCTGGTCACGCAGATGATCCCTACTTTCATCATGCTTCCTGCGCTGTATCAGATGCTTTCCAGACATCATATGATCAACAGTATCTGGACGCTGATGGTGCTTTACATCAATATGATGATTCCATTCTCGGTGGTTACTCTGCGGGGTTTTTTTGACGGAATTCCAAGCGTTCTGGAGGAAGCAGCCTGGGTTGACGGCTGCGGCTACGGACAGGCCCTGGTGAGGATTATCATTCCCCTGATGAAGCCCGGAATTGCGGCAACCTTCATTTTTGCTTTTATCAATTCGTGGAATGAGCTTTTCATGGCGATCATGTTTATCGACAAGGACGACCTGAAAACGATCCCGGTAGGACTGAACGGCCTGATCCTGAAATATGATATTAAGTGGGGAGAGATGGCCGCAGGGACAATTCTTGCCCTGATCCCCACAATTGTACTGTTTGCCTTTGCGCAGAAATATATGATTGAAGGGCTGACAGCCGGTTCCGTGAAGGGCTGACGGCGAAGCAAGAAATAAACCGTAAAACCATGGAAAACTGCGCCGTGCGCAGAATTTAGAGACAGAGGAGAGAGCATATGTTTGAGAAAAAAATGAAAATGGCTGCCCTTGACAAGGTTGATATTAATGGCGGGTTCTGGAAGGAATATATGGAACTGGTGCGCTGCAGGATGCTTCCGTATCAATGGGAAGCCCTCAATGACAGGGTGAAGGATGCGGAGCCCAGCTATGGGATGGCGAATTTCAAGGCTGCGGCTGCCGGAAAGGGAGAATTTCGGGGCAGGGTATTTCAGGACAGCGATGTGTATAAATGGCTGGAGGCGGTTGCATACTGTCTGATGTGGCATCCGGACAAGGAGCTTGAGGCGACTGCAGACGGGGCGATCGATATCATTGCGGCGGCCCAGCAGCCGGACGGATATCTGGACACCTACTATATTCTGACAGGAATTGAAAAACGGTTTACTAATGTAATGGACAACCATGAGCTTTATATTATGGGCCACATGACTGAGGCGGCTGTCGCGTATTACTATTCGACGGGAAAGAGAAAGCTGCTTGATGCGGCGATCCGCTATGTGGATTGTGTAGACCGGCATTTCGGACGTGAGGAAGGAAAGCTGAGAGGATATCCGGGTCATGAGGTAGCCGAGATGGCTTTGGTTGCGCTCTACGGGGTGACAGGAGATGAGCGCCATCTGAATCTGGCCAGGTATTTTATTGATGAGAGAGGCCAGGAGCCGCTGTTCTTTAAGGAAGAGCGGGAGAAATACCATAATGAATATAAGTGGAAGGACAGCTACTTCCAGGATCAGTATTATCAGGCAGGAAAACCTGTGAGAGATCAGGAGAAGGCAGAGGGGCATGCGGTGCGCGCCGTGTATTTATGTACCGGTATGGCTGAGGTGGCCAGTAAAACGGAGGACGGAGAGCTGTTTGCTGCCTGCGAGCGCCTCTGGAAGAGCATCGTGGAGAAACAGATGTATATCACGGGCTCAATCGGTTCCTCTGAGTATGGGGAGGCCTTTACTTTTGACTATGATCTGCCCAATGATACGCTGTATGCAGAAACCTGTGCTGCTATTGGCCTGGTGTTTTTTGCCAGGAGAATGTTTGAAATCACAAAGGACGGGCGTTACATTGACGTTATGGAGCGCTGCCTCTACAATGGGATCATCAGCGGAGTATCTCTGGACGGGCAGAAGTTTTTCTATGTGAATCCTCTGGAAATGCTGCCGGAGGCATCGAAAAAAGACTTCTACAAACGACATGTGGATGTGGAGCGCCAGAAATGGTTTGCCTGCGCATGCTGTCCGCCCAACGTTTCCAGACTGATCTCATCTCTGGGAGGCTATGCGTTTGAGCAGAGTGACAGCGAGATTTTTGTAAATCTTTACGTCAATGGAAATTTCAGGACGGAAATTGCGGGCTGCACGGCTGAGATTCAGACAGAGACCAGTTATCCCTGGGATGAGCGGGTGAGTATCCGCGTAAAGACAGAGCGTGAGGCAGAATTTACCGTAGCAGTGCGTGTGCCGGACTGGTGCGGAAACTGGACGGTTTCCGTGGATGGAGGGGAATATACCGGGAAGCTGCAGAAGGGATACCTTTATATAGAAAGAAAATGGAACGGGACGAGTGTCATAGAGCTCACGCTGAAGATGCCGGTGCGTCTGATGGCGGCCCATCCCAGAGTGCGGGACGATGTGGGCAAGACGGCCGTGATGCGCGGCCCGCTGGTATACTGTCTGGAGGAAGAGGATAACGGCGCGCAGCTGCAGGAGATATACCTGCCGGAGGACGCCCGGTTTGAACAGACATATGATCCGGAGCTTCTCAATGGCGTGGTGACGCTTAAGGCAGACGGCCTGCGTCTGACTGAGGCGGAATGGGGCGAAGAAACCCTGTATCAGGAATACCGTGGACAACACTTTGACAGCCAGAAGCTGACATTTATCCCCTATTATGCCTGGGCAAACCGCTCTGTGGGCGAGATGACTGTCTGGGTACATATGAAATAGACCGTTTTATCTGTAAAAATATGTATTTAATTTAAAAATGGGTCTTGATAAATTCGGCGAGAACCTATATTATAAAGGTTAGTACGGCGGGCAGTGGGGAGAGTATGTGCAGATGCCGCCGCAGCAGCAGGGAAGTATATCAGGGCGTCCTGTGCGGTACAGGCTTTGGAAGCGGACCGCCCGGTACAAAAAGGAGGAAACACGGTGTTAGAAATTATGTCAAACGAAACGGAATCCGCAGCAAAGATCATAGTAATCGGCGTCGGCGGTGCGGGTAATAACGCAGTTAATAGAATGGTTGAGGATACGATCGGGGGAGTGGAGTTTATCGGGATCAATACCGATAAGCAGGCATTGCTCATGTGCAAGGCCCCGACCACGATCCAGATCGGCGAGAAGGTGACGAAGGGCCTTGGCGCGGGAGCGAGACCGGAAGTGGGCCAGCAGGCTGCCGAGGAGAGCGCGGAGGAGATCCGCCAGGCGGTACAGGGCGCCGACATGGTGTTTGTCACCTGCGGCATGGGCGGAGGCACCGGTACGGGCGCGGCTCCGATCGTTGCCGGCATCGCAAAGGAAATGGGGATCCTGACTGTAGGCGTTGTGACGAAGCCGTTCCGTTTCGAGGCCAGGACACGTATGAATAACGCTCTTGCAGGCATTGAGCGCCTGAAGGAGAATGTGGATACGCTGATCGTGATTCCGAATGATAAGCTTCTGGAGATCGTGGACCGCAGAACGACGATGCCGGAGGCGCTCAAAAAAGCGGACGAGGTGCTTCAGCAGGCGGTGCAGGGGATCACGGACCTGATTAATCTGCCGGCTCTGATCAATCTTGACTTCGCGGACGTCCAGACGGTCATGATCAACAAGGGAATCGCGCACATCGGTATCGGACAGGCCAAGGGCGACGACAAGGCTCTCGAGGCGGTCAAGCAGGCGGTTTCCAGCCCGCTGCTGGAGACGACGATCGCGGGCGCATCCCATGTGATCATCAATATTTCCGGAGATATCTCCCTCATCGACGCGAACGATGCGGCAAGCTACGTGCAGGAGATGGCAGGAGAGGATGCGAATATCATCTTTGGCGCGATGTATGATGATACATACGCAGATGAGGCCAGCATCACGGTGATCGCGACCGGTCTGGAGGATACGAACCTGAAGCCGGAAAAGAAGGAGAGAAGCTCCATGCGCAGGAGCACGGCTCCGGACTTTGGCTTTGCCAGAAAGGAAAGCAGCCAGCCGGCGTCCTCTTACAAGGCCCCGACGATCCCGCTTCGCACGCCGACGACACAGACGGGCGGCCTGCGCGCGCCGGAGAGCAAGGTGCCGGAGAGAGACATCCAGATCCCGGATTTCCTCAGGAGGAGCTGACCCGGGCATATTCCGGACAATACAGATAAAAATATTACAGGGACTGCCGTGATCCAGCGGCGGTCCCTGCTTTTCTACAGGGAGCTCTGCAAAAATACAGCAAATGATTATAACAAATAAATCACAGCAAAAACACGGAGGAGGAAGACATGGCTACTGTAAGACTTGGCAGGACAGAGATTATAGTAAACAAGAACGGATTCGGCGCCCTGCCGATCCAGCGCATCAGCGACGAAGAGGCGGTGAAGATTGTGCGCACCGCTTATGAGCGCGGGATCCGGTTTTTTGACACGGCGCGGTGGTACACCGACAGCGAGCACAAGCTGGGACTGGCGCTCTCGGATGTGCGGGAACATGTGTACATATCATCGAAGACCGGATCGACGAAGCCGGAGGATTTCTGGAAGGATCTGGAGACGACCCTCTCCAATCTGAAGACGGACTATCTGGACATCTACCAGTTCCACAATCCGTCGTTCTGCCCGAAGCCGGGGGATGGGAGCGGCATGTATGAGTGCATGGAGGAGGCGAAGCGCCAGGGGAAGATCCGTCATATCGGGATCACGAACCACCGTCTTGCGGTTGCGGAGGAGGCGGTTGACTCCGGGCTGTATGACACGCTGCAGTTCCCGTTCTGCTATCTGGCGACGGATGCGGACATCCGGCTTGTGCGCAGATGCCGGGAGGCGGACATGGGCTTTATCGCCATGAAGGCACTCTCAGGCGGCCTGATCACAAATTCTGCTGCGGCGTATGCCTTTGAAGCGCAGTTTGACAATGTGCTGCCGATCTGGGGTGTGCAGCGGATGAGTGAACTGGAGGAATTTTTGTCGTATGTGGACTGCCCGCCGGAAATGACGGATGAGATGCGCACGCTGATCGAGAAGGACCGCGGGGAGCTGATGGGCGAATTCTGCCGCGGATGCGGCTACTGCATGCCGTGCCCGGCCGGCATCGAGATCAACAACTGCGCGCGGATGTCGCTGATGATCCGGCGCTCGCCGTCGGCGGGATGGCTCACGCCGGAGGCGCAGGCCAAAATGATGAAGATCGAGGAATGCCTGCACTGTGAGCAGTGCATGTCGAAATGTCCGTATCACCTGAACACGCCGGAGCTTCTGCAGAAGAATCTGGCAGATTACAAGGAGATCCTGGCAGGAAAGGCATTCTGACAAAAAACATTTCAGCAGAACATCCTGGCAGGAAAGCCATTCTGAAGGGAACGGGAAAGTCAGCCTGGGCAGGATCTTTCAGGCGCGGCTTCGTTCATTCCGTCTGTTCTTTTGACAATGCCTGGCGGGCGCCCTGCTGCAGCTCTCCGAAATAGTGGTCGTGCGCTTTTTCGTATTCACGGTTGAACTGGGCGTCCCGGCCGGAGTGCAGGATAGAGACGTAGTCGTGCACCTGGTGCTTGATCTCCGGGTTGGCCCTCGCGATCGTCGCCACTCCGATGTTGGAGCAGATGTCGGAGATGCGCTCCACCTCGGTGAGAAGATTCAGAAATTCCGTGCCGGCGAAGATCGAACACTTCCCGGCGCGGAGCCGTTCAAGGTGATTGTCCTTCAGGACACTCACGATATCGTCTACCACTTCTTCCAGAGGTTCGATGTGGCGTGCGGACGCCACGTTCCGGTCGCGGAAAGCCTCTTCGCTGTATCCAAGGATCGTGCTGATCAGCTCTCTCAGGATCGCCAGCTCCGACATGGCCGCCTCAGAGAAAGAGCTCTGGTGGGTGTACAGATCCCTGGCGATCTCCATGATGTTCATCGCGTGGTCGCTCAGCCGCTCAAACTCGGTGGCGGCAGAGTAGTAGTGGTTCATGATCTCCAGATGGTTGGGCGCGGTGATGTGCGCCGAGATCTGGATCAGGTAGTTGTTGATGCGGTCCGCCATGCGGTCGACGTAGTCCTCATCCGTCGCGATCTTTGCGGCGGGGGCCTCGTCGTACGTATTGATCAGGTCGAATGCCTGGCGGATGCTTGCGCGCGCCATCCCGTACATCACGAGAAGGGCATCGTAGCAGCGGCCGAAGGCAAGCGCCGGCGTGCTGAAGAAGACCGGGCTGAGCGCGTCGAGTAGCTCGTCGTTCTGGCTGTGGTCGGCCGGAACCGGCTCGTCCTTCACAAGCCTGCGGCTCATCTTTTCATAGGAGCCAAGCAGCGGGAACAGCAGGATGGCACAGGCCAGATTGAAGAGCGTGTGCGTATTTGCGATTCCTCCGGAGTCGATCACATTGTTCCAGAGAGCGTCCAGCAGTCCGAGCCTGTGGATGACCGTGACGACGGCCAGGATCACGACAGACTTGCACAGATTGAACAGGATGTTGACAATGCCGACGCGCTTGGCGTCCGGCTTTGCGCCGATATAACAGACGATCGCGGTCGTCACGCAGTCGCCGAGGTAGATGCCCACGAGCAGGGCGTAGATCGCGCCGAAGGTCAGCTGCCCGGAGGTGGAGAAAGCCTGCAGGATACCGATGGCCGCCGAGGAGCTCTGCAGCACAAAGGCCACGCCCGCGCCGATGAGATAGGCGAGCAGCGGGTTTTTCCCGAAGCCGGTGAACAGATGCTCGATAATGCCGCTCTCCGTCAGCGTGCTCACCGCGTCCGTCATGTTCAGAAGACCGGAGAACAGGATGCCGAAGCCGGTGATGATCTGGCCGGTCTTCCCGGAGCTGCCGGATTTCTGGCTCATGATCAGGATGATGCCGATGATCAGCGCCAGCGGCGCCAGCGTGGAAGGCTTGAAAAACTGCAGGAAAGAGGCTCCCGAGGAATTCAGGTCCAGCAGACGGATGATCTGGCCCGTGACGGTCGTGCCGACGTTTGCGCCGATCACGATGCCGAGGGACTGGTGCAGGGAGATGATCCCCGCGCCGACGAGGCCGGACGTAATGACAATGGTTGCGGTGGAGGACTGGATGACCGCAGTCAGCACAAGCCCGAGAAGAAATGCCTTGACCGGGGTGCGGGTGAGACTCTCGAGCGCGGTTTTCAGCGTGCCGGAGGAGCTCTCTTTCAGCCCGTCCCCCATAAGGCGCATGCCGTAGAGGAACATGGCAAGACCGCCCAGAAGCGTGATCAGATTAAATATATTCATCTCTGTTTTATCTCCTGTATATGTAAAATGATTTTACACAGACTTTACCCGTATTTCTTATTCTACTAGAAATCCATTCATTTTTCCATACTTATTTTAAAAATCTGTTGACACATTTTCGGATGCGGCCTATCATCAGAAGAGTGCCGGAGGGCCAGCCCCTCTGACTTTCGGATACAACGGACGGAGAATGGGCGGGACGGAATATGAGTACAGAGAAAATCCATAATAATGAAATTTTTGAGGAAATGCCGGTTGCAAAAGCGGTGAGGACGATGGCGGTCCCGACGGTTATCAGCCAGCTGATCGTGCTGATCTACAATATGGCGGATACTTTTTTTATCGGGCGCACGGACAATCCGTACATGGTCGCCGGCGCGTCGCTGATCCTGCCGGTCTTTAATATCACGCTGTCGCTCTCGGGGCTTGCCGGGGTGGGCGGGGGCGCGCTGATCTCGCGGCTGCTCGGGAGAAAACAGGTGGGGGAGGCGCAGAAGGTTTACAGCTTTTGTGTATATCTGGGAGCCTGCCTGGCCGCGCTGTTTTCTGTCGGCGTGCTGGTCTTCATGCGCCCGCTGATGCAGATGCTCGGGGCAGGGGCGGACACGTACCGCTATGCCAGCAGCTACGCATTTTTTGTCATTGTCTGCGGTGCAGTCCCGACGGTCCTGTCGAATGTGCTGTCCACGCTGCTTCGGAGCGTCGGCGAGTCGCGAAAAGCAGGTTTTGGGATCACGATGGGCGGGCTGATCAATATTGTCCTCGACCCGCTGTTCATGTTTGTCCTGCTCCCTGACGGAATGGAGATCACGGGGGCCGGCGCCGCGACCTGCCTTTCAAATTACATCGCCTGCACATATTTTGCGGTCATCCTGTTCCGGATGAACAGGGGCGTCAGGGTGCAGTCCGCTTCGGAACCGCGCGGGAGCGGCCGGAAAGCCGCCGGGAGAGCGGACGCCGGAAGCGGCCGCAAAGCCGCCGGGAGAGCGGACGCAGGGAGCGGCCGGAAAGCCGCCGGGAGAGCGGACGCCGGAAGCAGCCGCAAAGCTGCCGGAACCGGCGGCGAGGGCAGCCCGGTGCTGCGGCTGTGCTCCCCGCGCTGCCTGCCGTCCAGGGAAAGCCTCGCGGGCATCTTTATCGTGGGGATCCCGTCGTCCGTGGCGACCCTGCTGTTTGACCTCGACTATGTGATCATTGACCGCCTGATGTCCGGCTACAGCGACGTTGCGCTTGCGGCTGTCGGCATTGTCCTGAAGGCGGAGCGCCTGCCCCTGAATGTGGGGATCGGCATCTGCCAGGGAATGATGCCGATCATTGCGTACAATTATTCGGCAAAGAACTACCGCCGCATGAACGACACGAAGCGCTATTCGCTCCGGCTCGGCCTGACCTGCGCCCTGATCAGCATCACGCTGTATGAGCTGTTTGCCGGGCAGATCATGAGGATCTTTATCTCGGATGCGGAGACGGTGGCGCTCGGGATTGGTTTCCTGCGGGCGCGCGTCCTGGCCACGCCGCTGATGTTCCTGAGCTTCTTCCACGTGTACCTCTTTAACGGCTTCGGGAAAGGGGAATACGCGCTGTTTCTCGGCGTGATGCGTTGGCTTGCCTTCAACATTCCGATGCTGTTTCTTCTGAACTGGCTGATCGGCATGAACGGCCTGGTGTGGTCGCAGGCCGCGGCGGATATCCTGACCGTGCTGCTGTCCCTGTACGTCTACCGCCGGTATGAGCGGAAGAATGCGCTGACCGCGCAGACACAGTGACATGTGCCTGCGGAACCTGCGCTTTCTGCACCTTTGCCGGCCCGGCGCGCCCTGAAAAAGAGTACGCTGGTATTTGCTGGCAGGGAAGCATACAGCAAACTGACGCCTGTCTCTAACAGGAGCGGCGTCGGGGCGCGAAATACCGTGAGATGTCCGGCTGAAAAGTGCGGACAGGACGATAAGGGGTGAAAGAAAATGACGGATGAAAAAGCAATGACGGATGAGAAGAGAATGACGGACGAAAAAACAATGACGGATGAGAAGAGAATGACGGACGAAAAATCAATGACGGACGAAAAAACAATAACGGACAAAAAAACTCTGACGAGTGAAGAGAAAAAGATCCTGGAGGGCGTTCTTTTCAGCCCGGGCGATCCGGAGCTGAAGGCGATAAAGCTGAGAGCGCACAATCTCTGCCAGGATTACAACAGATGCTATGAGGACGAGACGGAAAAGCGCGGGGCGCTGCTGAGGGAGATCCTCGGGGAGATCGGGGAGGGAACCTTCCTGCAGGGGCCGGTCACGTTCCACTATGGGAAGCATACCAGGATCGGGAAGCGCACATTCATCAATTTTCATTTTACCGTGCAGGACGACGCGCCCGTGACGATCGGGGACGACTGCAATTTCGGCCCGAATGTCACGATCGTGACGCCGCTGCATCCCATGCTCGCAGATGAGCGCAAAGCCATGCTTGACCGGGACGGGAATGTCAGGCGGTTCTGCTATGCGAAGCCGGTGGTGATCGGCAGTGACTGCTGGTTCGGGGCGTCGGTCACGGTCTGCCCGGGCGTGACGATCGGCGACCGTGCGGTGATCGGCGCGGGAAGCGTCGTGACAAAGGACATCCCGGCGGATACGTTTGCGGCGGGCGTTCCGTGCAGAGTGATCCGCAGGCTGGGTGAATCAGACAGTATGAAATATAAGCCGGAAATCCTGGCAGATAACCGCGTGATCGAAACAGAACAGGAAAACTGAGGGGGAGATGCCGTGCCAGAGAACGAAAAAGAAACAATCGTGTCAGAAAACGAAAAGGAAACAACATTGTGGAGCCGCCCGCTCTCTTTTGCAGACGGACAGGTGATCGAGTGGTTTGAGAAGGACTCAAGGGAGTTCATCAGGCTGATGGCGTACTACCGGTGCGCGATGATGGAGATCGAGACGAAGTTCCGCGTGCTGAACGAGGAGTACTCTCTCGCATATGACCGGAACCCCATAAGCACGATCAAGACGAGGCTCAAAAGGCTGATGAGCATCCGGGAGAAGCTGGAGAAGAAGGGCTGTCCGCTGACCGTGAAGGCGATCGAGGAGACGCTGAACGACGTGGCCGGGATCCGGGTCGTCTGCCCGTTCATCGACGACGTCTACTTGATATCGGAGGCCCTTCTGAAGCAGGACGACCTCACCCTGATCGCCAGAAAGGATTATATCCGCAATCCAAAGCCGAACGGATACCGCAGCCTCCATTTTATCGTCGAGATCCCGATCTTTCTGTCGCATGAGAAGCGCATGATGAAAGCGGAGATCCAGTTCCGGACGATCGCGATGGACTTCTGGGCCAGTGTGGAGCACCAGCTGCGCTATAAAAAGGACATCGTCTTCACCGATGAGATGGCGCAGGAGCTTCTGGAGTGCGCCGAGATGAGCGCCGGGCTCGATGCGCGCATGGATAAACTGAGGGAGAGGCTGAGAGGCTGATTTGTATGGGGCTGCCGCAAAATTCTGCGGCAGCCCCATATTTGTGATGCCAGGGTCAAAAGTCATAAACCACGATGCGCTTGCGCAGAAGTGGTTTTATGACTTAATGACCCGCCCAAACATGAGGAAGAAGTGGGGAAGGGGCCCCATGAATTCCGAATGTTGGGCAGGATTGTGGGAGTGCGGAGCACGGAACAATCCGTATGGCATCATTTGACCCTAACATCATGGCATGTATACATGCCAGTGGATGAAGGGCTTTATGACCTGCCCCGACATCGCATTTACGAAGTGTGTGAAAAATTCTTATCTGGTCACGATGTCAACCGGCACATTGAAGATCTTCGCAACCTTGAGGATGGTGTCGATATGTCTGCCAACGGCTGCCGCCATGTGGTGCGTCGGGCCGGCCTCGCTCCATTTGTTGCAGAACTCTCTGGCGCCGCAGGTGAAGCGTGTCCGCATATTGGTATCGCCGAAGGTGAAGATCGGGCCTTCCTCGTTGACGCCCTCTGCGACGACGAACTTGAAGTGGCCGTCCTTGTCCTGCGTGATGCCCAGGTAGGTAACAGGGCCTGTCGGCGGATAGAACTGGGTCAGGTAGCCGCCGCCCGTCTTTCCGTGGAAGACCGGAACGATCTTCATCGTGGGCTTATGTGCCTGGGAGATGGCGGCATCCCCGGAGCCTGAATGGCCGATGATGCAGATGTCCTCGTTGAAGTCGATGGAGTACATCTCGGAGAGCTGTCCCGTCCCGGAGATCGTCTTGAGGATGGACATTGCCATGGCGACCTTGATATCGCCCTCAACCGCGCAGGCGGTTCCCTGCTTGATCAGCATCGAGAACGCAGGGATCAGCATGCTGTCCAGCTTGCCGGCGACGCCCTGCGCAAAGCCGTCGTAATGGGAGGCGACGAAGCCGAGCTTCTCGTCTTTGACCCACTGCTCGAAGGCCACCACATATTTTGCCATATCCCATACTTTTTCAACGGTGCCGCCGCCCTCGATCTCAAACGTGTCGAGGATATCCTGCGCCTTCGCGCGGATCGCATCCTCGTCCGTGATGTTATCGGCGATCGCCCACATTTTCTCCCAGTCAAACTGCTTTGTATACAGCCACATTCTGTGGTACAGGTTGGTCTCGTCGATGTACAGATCCATCATGCCCGGGTACGGACGGCCGATCTGCGCAAGATTCGTGTCGCGGAACCTTCTGCGCACCTGCGCGGCGCGGCACCAGTCCTCGATCTCTGCCTGCACGTACGGATCGCCGCCCTCAACGACGCCGGTGATGACGGCATGGCGCTTGCCGGCTCTCTCCAGATCCGCCACCATCTCTCCGACCGCGCCGCAGGCGTACAACTCGCCGAGCCATTTCGGTGTGTCTGTGTTTGCGTAGTCAGGGGCCTTCAGCTTCTGCACGTTTACCAGGACGACCGGGACGTCCAGATCTCTTACCGCCGGGAGCATGTTGTAGGACGTCGCGTAGGTCAGCAGCTGCATGATGACCAGGTCCACGTCCGCCGCGCGGAACAGATCCCCGGCCGCCTGCGACTGCTCCTTCGTCGTCACCATGCCGCCGTCGATGATCTCAACGGTGTCCGGCAGGGTCTTCAGGAACGCGGCATACTGGCTTTTGAACTCCGGCACCAGCTGCGGAAACTGGGGAAGGTACGCGCCGAGCGCGATGGAAAAGACGCCGATTCTCGCTTTCGTATTTACTAACATAAAAATACCTCCTGAAAATTTGTTACCTTTATTATAATACAATTTATCAAAATGGCAATTATTGTTTTCTGAAAAACAGGGAAAAATAGTCACATCTGATAGTCTTTTACCATCCGGAAAGGCCCCTCGGAGGTCGGCTCAAAAGAGATTCCGCGGCTGCGCAGGAGAGAGCCGTCCATCGCGAGACTTCTCTGCTCACCTTCCGCCGGGAGGATCAGCTTCTCTGCGCGCTCCCCGAGGCCGAGTGCGCGGGAAAATTCCAGCGCGGTCCGGTACATGTCCAGATCATTTTCGCTGCCGAAATTGTAGACGCCGCCCGGGAGCTCCAGCGCTTTTTCGATGTTTTCTGCCACGGAGCGCACATAGGTGAGCCCGCGAAAGTCTGAGACCGAGAAGCGCAGGGGCCTGTCCTGCACGGCAGCACGGAGCAGCTGAAGCGGGAAGCCGTCGTTGGTGTGGAGGCGGTAGGCGGGCAGGTCATACATCCAGGTAAGGCGCAGGGAGACGGTCTCTGGGTATGCCTGCGCGGCGCGCTGCTCCCCCTCCAGCTTGTGGCGGCCGTACACGCTGACCGGCGCGCAGGGCTCGTCCTCGCGGTGGGAGAGGATGTAGGGCGATCCGTTGTAGACCTGGTCCGAGCTGCACGAGACCAGCCGGCACCCGAATCGGGCCGAGAGCCGTGCCATGGCCTCCGGCAGGAGCGCGTTTGCCAGATGGGATTCCTCCGGATTGCGCTCGGCAAATCCCGTGTCGGAGATCGCCGCCGTGTGGATGACCGCATCGGGGCGGGCCTGCTCAAATCGGCGGGCGAGCGCGTCAAAACGATCGCCGGTCAGAGAACCCCGGAGATCCTCCGATCCGATGCAGGTCACACGGTGCCCGGCGGCCTGCATGTGCGCAAGTACTCTGGCGCCGACAAAGCCGCGGGCGCCTGTTAAAAGAATGTTCATAATGTTTTCCTTTCCTGCCTGCGGACAGGCATTCTGATGCCGGCTTCTCAGGAGCGGGAGGCCATCAATACCATCGTATGATGCCGCCGTGAAAAAATCAAGACAAAAGTGTGCCCCGCGCACACAAAAAACTCCGCAGATACGCATTCCTGCGCACCCGCGGAGTCAAAGGGGAGGATAAGTATTTATTTATCTTTTGTGTGTTACCATCGGAGGGGGATCCAATGATAAGAGCATACGCTGATCCCATTTGAAATTTCCGGTCGCCCCGTCGGGGGCTTTTCTCCTGAGATCGGTTATAGTATGGCCGCTTTTGGGCGGAATATACAGGGCCGGAGAAATTTTTTTGAACAGTATTCTGAAAAATCTGTTTTGCTTGTCACGGCACGGAAAATGGTATATACTGAGCGATGGACAGGGCGCGGCCGCGCTGCGGCGCCGCCCGGAATATACAGAATCTTATGAAGGATGGTATTGGTTATGGGACTATTGCAGACATGGAGAGAGACGGCATATTCTCAGGAGACAGATAAGAAGCAGCTTGAGAAATTCTGGGCCGACTATTTTCAGCAGGAGAAGGGCGTCTATGAGAAGCTCCTGGAAAATCCGGAGGAAGCGGTATCCGGCACGGTGAAGGAGCTGGCGGAGAAGTATGAGCTCTCCCTTATGACAATGACCGGCTTCCTGGACGGGATCAACGACAGCCTGAAGACGCCGAACCCGATCGATGAGATGGAAGAGGACACGGTGGTCAGCCTCGATTTTGACAACGAGCGTTTGTATAAGAACATGGTCGATGCGAAGGCGGACTGGCTCTACAACCTTCCGGCATGGGAGAAGATCTTTGACGAGGCGAAGCGGAAGGAGCTGTACCTGGAGGCAAAGAAGATGAACACGATCGTCAAGGGGCCCAAGATCGGCAGGAACGATCCGTGCCCATGTGGGAGCGGAAAGAAATATAAATTTTGCTGCGGCAGATAGAGGCGGCAGATGAAGAGCTGTCTGCAGACGGGATGCCTGGTTCTGGGCATCCTGTGCCTTCTCTATTTTATTGTCATCACGGCGTACGCCGGCCTGCACACAAGCCTTTCCTGGCTCTGGATATTTGGCGGGGCCTGGTTTCTGCTGCTGTGGAGGCTGCTGCTCTGCCTGGACCGGCGGCCGTCCGCGCCGCTGCGGGCAGGAGCCGGCCTGATGCTTTTCCTGGCCTGCGCGGGCCTGCTGGTGATCGCGCTGATCGGCCGGGGCGTTGCGGCGGGGATGCATGCGCAGCCGCAGGCGGGGCTGGATTACGTGATCGTTCTGGGCGCCCAGGTGCGGGGGACCGTGCCGTCCCGCGCGCTTCGCATACGCCTGGACCGGGCGGCCAAGTACGCGCAGGAAAATCCGGGGACGCTTCTGATCCTCTCGGGAGGGCAGGGGCCGGACGAGGAGATCAGCGAGGCGGAGTGCATGTACCGCTATCTGGCGCGGCAGGGGATCCCGGAGGAGCGGCTTCTCCTGGAGGACCGCTCTGAGAGCACGGAGCAAAATCTGCGCTTCTCGGCAGAATACTTTGACAGGACGAAGGCGCGCACCGGCGTGCTCACGAACAGCTTTCACATCTGCCGGGCGCTGATGCTGGCGAGACACCTGGGGTACGCGGATGTCTGCGGGATACCGGCCCCGTCCGATCCGCTGATGCAGCCGCACAATGTGCTGCGGGAGATCTGCGCCCTGCTTGCCGAGGGGCTGAAGGGAAGGGGCTTCCGGTGAAAAAGATCTGTGTTTGCCGAAATTTGTTACTGTTCACACGTCCCATCAAGGCTCTAAATTTTATTGTGCAAGATGCTGAAAATAAAATTTATGTTATCCAC
>CANRBX010000011.1 GCA_947628955.1 uncultured Lachnospiraceae bacterium
ATCCACCGCCTGAACCGCCAGGTGGAGGAGGTGCTCTACCCGGCGATGGAGGATTTCGCGATCGACATCATGATCGGCAAGGGCGCGGCCGCGCGTTCGGTGCGGCTTGACCTTCCGCACTTTACGCTGATCGGGGCGACGACGAGGGCCGGGATGCTCTCCGCGCCGCTGCGGGACCGTTTTGGCGTCGTCAGCCATCTGGAATACTACTCGGAAAAGGAACTGCAGACGATCGTGTTCCGCTCGGCAAAGGTGCTGGGTGTGGAGATCGACAGCCGCGGCGCGCTCGAGATCGCGCGGCGCTCCAGAGGGACGCCGAGGCTTGCCAACCGGATGCTCAAGCGCGTCCGGGACTATGCGCAGGTGTGCTATGAGGGGAAGATCTCTTCGGCGATCGCCGCGGAGGCGCTCGATATGCTCGAGGTGGACCGCTACGGGCTTGACCGGATCGACCGGGGGATCCTGGAGCTGATGATCGATAAATTCGGCGGGGGGCCTGTGGGTCTCGACACGCTTTCCGCCGCGATCGGCGAGGACGCGGGCACGATCGAGGATGTTTACGAGCCGTATCTGATCAAAAACGGCTTCCTGAACCGGACGCCAAAAGGGCGCGTCGCGACAGATTTCGCCTATTCCCATCTGGGGCGCACAAGACAGGAGTCCTAGCGCAAGTTATTGTTCACTCCGTGACCAATAACGAGCAGTTTGGGCATGCAAATTCGCTTCGCGAAGCCCAAACTGCCTCCTGAATCACTTCCTTACGGCCTCAGCAGCAAGTGCTTCGGCCTGGTCTGAACAGTAACTAGCGCAACTGATTAGCCTACGTCCGCGCGAAGAAACAGTTGTATTTTTCTGAAATTCGCTTATAATGGACTTAAGACAAGAGAAAGGAAGGCTATCCATGTCATCCAGAAATAAAACACAGGTGATAATAGCGGGGAAGATATACACGCTCTGCGGCTATGAGAGTGAAGAATACCTGCAGCGCGTGGCGACCTATCTGAACAGCAGAATTGCGGAGTTCAAGAATCTGGAAGGATACCACAGAATGTCTTCAGATCTGAAGGGCATCATGTTGGACCTGAATATCGCGGACGATTATTTTAAGATGAAAAAGAAGGTGGAGGAGCTGGAGCAGGAGCTTTCACAGAAGGACAGGGAACTTTACGATCTCAAGCATGAACTGATCACGGCGCAGATCAGGATCGAAAATTCCGGGAAAGACACTGCTGCTCTTGAAGAGAAGAACGCGCAGCTTCAGAAGGAAAATATTCAGTTGGAGACTCAGCTTCGAAACCATAAGCGATAGAAGACGGACGGCTGCAATTCTTTACAGGCATCTTCCGTGACGGAAGGTGCCGGAAATGATTGCAGCCACTTTCGTATATGATGATGCCAGGGTCAAAAGTCATAATGACATATTTCAGGCAAAGGAAGGATACTATGTGGGAACTGCTGGCACCGGCCGGTTCATATGAGAGCATCAAAGCCGCGGTAAATGCCGGGGCCGACGCAGTCTATGCGGGCGGCAGCCTGTTTGGGGCCAGGGCCTATGCGGATAATCCGGATGAAGAACATCTGATCCGGGGGATTGAATATTGTCACCTGCACGGGTGCAGACTGTACCTGACGGTGAACACCCTGCTGAAGGAGCAGGAGCTCGAGGAAAAGCTGGAGCCGTTTCTGCGCCCGTACTGGCAGAACGGTGTGGACGGACTGATCGTGCAGGATCTCGGCGTGGCCTGTCTTGTGCGCGAGCGTTTTCCGGGCCTGCCGCTTCACGCGAGCACCCAGATGACGGTGACCGGGCCGGAAGGAGCGCGCTTTCTTGAAAAAATGGGTTTTACGCGCGTTGTCCCCGCACGGGAGCTGTCGCTTGCGGAAATCCGTGCGATCACCGCAGAGACGGGGCTGGAGGTCGAGACCTTTATCCATGGCGCGATGTGCTACTGTTATTCCGGGCAGTGCCTTTTCAGCAGCCTGATCGGGGGAAGGAGCGGCAACCGCGGGCGCTGCGCCCAGCCGTGCAGGCTTCCGCTGCGCATCCCGGACGGGGCAGGGAAGGAGAGCGGGAGTTCCTGCCTCCTGAGCATGAAGGATATGTGCACCCTGGATCTGCTGCCGGATATCCTGGCGGCAGGCGTTGTGTCTCTCAAGATAGAGGGGCGGATGAAGCGGCCGGAGTATACGGCCGGAGTCGTGAGCGTTTACCGGAAATATCTGGATCTGTACCAGGCCTCCGGCCGGGATGGCTACCACATAGAAGAGAGCGACAGGACGCTCCTGCTGGATCTCTACAACCGCGGCGGCTTTTCCGGCGGCTATTACCGGATGCACAACGGGCCGGCCATGATGTCCATGAAGCGGCCCAACCATATGGGGACACCGGCGCTTCGCACGGACGCCGGAGCGGGTTTGCCGCGCGGCGGTCGGCAGCGCGCGGGATACAAAAAAGAAAGCGGGGGATTTCTGCAGGCGACCGCGCTTGAGACGCTCGGAAAAGGCGACATCATTGAACTGGCGCCCGGCGCGGAGATTACGCTTGCGGAGGATGTACGCCGCGGAGGCACCGTACGGCTGCCAGCGGGAAAAGCGCAGCTGCCGGCGGGGAGCATTCTTTACAGAACGAAAAATGCGCGGCTCCTGAAAAGGCTGGAGGAAGAGTACGTGCTTGCCAAGCGCAGGGAGCCGGTCCGCGGCAGGTTTGTGATCACGGCCGATGCGCCGGCCGTCCTGACGCTGGAATGCCGTGGCGTGAAAATCGAATGCCGCGCAGAGATCGCGGAGCCTGCCGTAAATCAGCCGGCGTCGGCGGAGTCTGTCCGGCGGCAGATGCAGAAGACAGGAGGCACGCCGTTTGTCTTTGAGCGTCTGGAGATCACGATTGCCGACGGACTGTTTGTGCCGCTGGCGAAGATCAATGAACTGAGGCGCAGCGGCTTTGAGCGGCTGTGCAGCGCGATACTCCGGCAGCGGATGCCCGCACAGGCGGATCATGAAATGACAGACCAGGCAGCTGAAGAGCCGGGCCGGTGGCCGGCGGGCTATCCGGGCGAAGAACCAGATTATGAAATATCAGGCCGGGCAGATGAAGAACCGGGCCGGTGGCCGGCGGGCTGTCCGGGCAAAGAACCGAATCACGAAATGACAGGCCAGGCAGATGAAGAGCCGGGGCAGCTGAAGACGGGCTGTCCGGGCGAAGAACCGGATTATGAAATGACAGATCAGGCAGATGGAGAGGCGGGCTGGCGACCGAATGCCCGCACGGACAGCCTGCCCGGGGAGGCGGGAGAGAAGGCCGCGCCGCGCGTGAATGTTCTGGTGACGACGGAGCAGCAGCTGGATGCGGTTTTGAAATACGACGGCGAGGGGATCGATATCATCTATCTGGACAGCATGTTCTTAGATGAGGCGTCGGGCCCGCGCAGGCGCAGGGCGGATGACCGGGACGGGGAAGCTTTCTCTGAGAGGCTCCTGCGCCTCACAAAGCGGATAAAGGAGCGCGGATACCGCTGCTTCCTGAACTGTCCGCCGGTGTTGCGCAGCCGGGACAGAGAGCTGCTGACGGATGACGCGGTGCAGGCGTGGCTGTGCCGGGCGGACGGATTTCTGGTCCACACGGTCGATCAGCTGGCGTTTTTCCGCGAGTTTGTGAGGGAAAAACACCCGGCGGCGCAGCTTGTATCGGATGAAAACCTCTATGCGCTGAACCGCCGGGCGGAGCATTTTCTCTCTGGCTGCGGCGTGTCGGCAGTCACGCTTCCGGCGGAGCTGAATTTCCGGGAACTGATGCAGCTTGACCGGGAGGGCGCGGAGCTTGTGGTCTACGGCTATCAGCCGCTGATGCAGTCGGCCCAGTGCGTACTGAAAAATACCTCGGGCTGTACCGGCATTCCGTCCGTCACTTTCCTGGCCGACAGGAAAAATGCCAGGTTCCCGGTGCTGAACCGCTGCGCAGTCTGCTGCAATACGATTTTCAACAGTGTCCCGCTGATGCTGTGCGGATGCCTGCCGGAGCTGAAAAGACTGGGGCTCTCCCGCGTCCGGCTCTCGTTTACCATCGAATCCGGGCAGGAGACGTCGCGTATTCTTGCACGGTGCATGGGACTTCTCCGGGAAGGCGCGGCAGAAAACCTTCCGGGGGCAGGGACGACGCGCGGACACTTTAAAAGAGGAGTAGAGTAGTAAATGACGGATCTTATCATTCAGGTGTCAAAATATCTGATCATCATACTGATGGCCCTGTATACGCTGCAGTGCTTTACGGTATTCCGGCAGAGGGACGAGGAGGCAAAGAGCTACCTGTTCCTCCGCCAGAACATGCTGATGTTTTTCATGCATTTTGTGGCTTTCATGGTGCTGTATCTGGAACTCGCGGAGACCACGGTTCTGCTGTTTTACGGGGCGCAGGTGCTGTATCTGGCCGCGGTGCTTGTGCTGTTCGGAAATCTTTACCGGAAGGCCTCGCGCCTGCTGATCAACAATATGTGCATGCTGACCTGCATCGGGTTCATCATGATCACGCGGCTGTCCTATGAGCAGAGCGTCAAGCAGTTCAAGATTGCGGTGATGTCGTCGGTGGTGGCGCTGCTGATCCCTGTGATCATCCGCAGGCTGCGGTTTATCACGAGGATGTACTGGGCTTATACGCTGCTCGGCATCGGCATGCTCGGCCTTGTGGCGGTCGCCGCGCGCTCCACCTATGGGGCGAAGCTGTCCTTTGAAATCGGCGGGATATCTGTCCAGCCGTCGGAGTTCGTAAAGATCATTTTTGTGTTTGCGATCGCCGGCCTGCTCACGCACGCGAGGGATTTCCGGCGGATCGTGATCGCGACGGCGCTTGCGGCGCTGCACGTCCTGATCCTGGTTGTGTCGAAGGATCTCGGGAGCGCGCTGATCTTTTTCGTCACGTATCTCGTGATGCTGTTTGTGTCCACGCGGAATCCGTTCTATGTGCTGGCGGGCGTGCTTTCCGGGTCTCTGGCCGCGGTGGGGGCGTATTTCCTGTTCGGCCATGTGCGCGTGCGCGTGCAGGCCTGGAAGGATCCGTTCAAGGATTACCAGGGGGACGGATACCAGATCGGGCAGTCTCTCTTTGCGATCAGCGCGGGAAGCTGGTTCGGGACGGGACTGTGTCAGGGCTCTCCCGGGGCGATCCCGCTGGCGGCGCAGGACATGATGTTCTCGGCGATCTGCGAGGAGCTCGGAAGCATTTTCGGCATCTGCCTGATCCTTGTATGCATGAGCTGCTTTATCATGTTTGTCAACATCTCCATGCAGCTGACAAACCGGTATTACCGCCTGGTCGCGGTCGGGCTGGGCACGACCTACGCGGTGCAGACTTTTCTCACGGTGGGAGGCGTCATCAAGCTGATCCCCCTGACGGGCGTCACGCTGCCTCTGGTCAGCTACGGCGGAAGCTCCATGCTGAGTACGCTGATCATGTTTGCCATTGTTCAGGGACTTTACATGCTGCAGAGGGATGAAGAGAGCAGGAGCGAACAGAAGCTGATGAGGGAGACGGATGCGGCAGGATACCGCGGCGGGGATGAGGACTACAACGGCTACTATGATCAGGGCTACTACGGCCGTGACGGCGGCGGATATGACGGCTACGGCCGGGACGACGGCGGATATGACGGCTATGGCCGGGATGGCGGCGGGTATGACGGCTACGGCCGGGACGGCGGCGGATATGACGGCTACGGCCGGGACGGCGGTGGATATGACGGCTACAGCCGGGACGGCGCCGGCTACGCGGAGGACGGATACGCCGGGGCGCAGGAGGGATATTATGAAGACGACGGATACGCCGGAGAAGACTATGGGTGGGAAGACAGCACCGGGCAGGAGGAAGGATACTATGACAGCAGCGGATACGCCGGGCCAAGGTACGAATACTACTCAGACGACGGGGCAGACTTCCCGGGAGACGGATACTGGGACGGAGAACCGGACGAGAGACCGGGAAAAAAGTAAGATCCCGGTTCGGGTGAAGGAAGTATACTTTGAGCAGGAGCCGGAGCCGACGGACGGCAGAGGCCGCAATACGGAGCTCGCGATCGTCACGTACACCTTTGTCTTTCTGTTTCTGATCATGATCGGGTACCTTGTGTATCTCAATACCTGGAAGGCAAAAGAACTGAATTCCAATGTGTACAACACAAAGGACAATATCAATATGGACAAATACATCCGCGGATCCATCCTCTCCGCGGACGGGAGCGTGCTGGCGCAGACCGTCACCGCGGAGGACGGAACGGAGGTCAGGGAGTATCCGTTTGCGAACAAATTCGCACACATCATCGGCTACTCAACGAACGGGCAGTCCGGTCTGGAGGCGAGCTGCAACCGGGAGCTTCTGTCCTCCCACGTCTCCGTGCTCTCGCATCTGAATGAGGAAGAGGATGTGAAGACGCCGGGGGACTCGGTGGTCGTGACACTGAACGCGAACCTCCAGAGCGTGGCGTACGACGCGCTGGGCTCGTACAAGGGGGCGGTCGTGGCGCTGGAGCCGGATACCGGAAAGATCCTTGTGATGGTCTCAAAGCCGGATTTTGACCCGAATACGATCGGGGAGGTCTGGGAGAGCCTGGTCACGGACAATACAAGCAGCGTGCTGCTGAACCGGGCGACGCAGGGGCTCTATCCGCCGGGCTCCACGTTCAAGATTCTCACGACGCTCGCCTACATGCGGCAGAAGCCGGGAGAGTTCCGGAATTTCCAGTATGACTGTATCTCGCAGGTCACCGTAAATGATGTGACGATCAACTGCTATCAGAACAAGGCGCACGGCCAGGAGGATCTTAAGAGCGCGTTTGCGCATTCCTGCAATACCGCGTTTGCGACGATCGGGATGGAGCTTGACAGCGATGATTTCCACTCGCTCTGCGAGGAATTTCTCTTCAACCGGGCGCTCCCGACCACCATGCAGCACAGCACGTCCCAGTTTACCCTGGAGGGCGGCGCGTCCTACGGCGATCAGATGACGACGGCGATCGGGCAGGGCGAGACGCTGATGACGCCGCTTCACATGGCGCTTGTCGCGGCGACGGTGGCGAACGGCGGGATCATGATGAAGCCGTACTGCATCGACCATATCCAGACGTACGACGGCGAGCTGGTATCCTCTGTGAAGCCTGCCAGGTACAAGCGGATGATGACGGAGGAGGAGGCGCGCATCCTCAGCGAGTACATGCGGGAGACGGTCCTGAGCGGCACGGCCTCGGAGCTCGGATGGTACAATTTTTCCGCGGCCGGAAAGACGGGCTCGGCGGAGTACTACAGCGGGGATTCCGGGCGGACGCATTCGTGGTTTGTCGGATTTTCCGACGTGGACGACCCGGATCTGGTCGTGGCGGTGATCGCCGAGGACGGCGGCGCGGGAAGCACGACCGCGGTTCCGATCGCCTCGCAGATTTTCCAGGCATATTACAGCATATACGGGAACTGAGGCACGCCGCGGATATTTCCGATTTCTGGTTGCGCGATCATCAAAAAAGAGTTATACTGTTTGCAGTCATATGTGGCACACGCAGACAGGAGGGATTGCAATGATCGAGGCAACAAGCTGTGGCGGTGTGGTGATATTCAGAGGAAAGATCCTTGTGCTTTACAAGAGCTACAAGAACAAGTACGAGGGCTGGGTTCTGCCGAAGGGAACGGTGGAAGAGGGGGAAGAATTTAAGGAGACTGCCCTTCGCGAGGTGATGGAGGAGACCGGCGTTACCGCTTCCATTATTAAATATATCGGAAAAAGCCAGTATACGTTCAACGTGCCGGAGGATACCGTTGCAAAGGATGTGCACTGGTATCTGATGATGGCGGACAGCTATTACAGCAAGCCACAGCGAGAAGAGTATTTTATCGATTCGGGGTACTACAAATATCATGAAGCTTATCATCTTCTCAAGTTCTCAAATGAGAAGATGATCCTTGAAAAAGCATACAATGAGTATTTGAATCTCAAAAAAAACAATCTTTGGGGAACACGAAAATACTTCTAGTACAACACACCGGTGCGGGACGGCAGGAGACATGCCCTCCGCACGGATCCACAGGGTGCCGGGATTCTGCTGCAGCGGGATGTCGGCATCTTTTGAACCTGGCGGCATTTTCATGAGGAACAGGAGAGCAAAATGAACTGGTATCCGCGGCTTTATCTGAGCAAAACTGCCGAGGCAAAGAAGGAAAAACTGATTCAAAAGATAGAATCCGGGAAGACTCCTGTTAATACGTATCTTCTGACGCTTGCCCCCGGCGAGAGGAACCAGCTTGAGATCCTTCCTGTGTGGGACCTGCGGTTCCGCTTTAACCGGCAGCAGCTTCCGCTGATCGTCGGGATCGGCTGCGGAAAGGCGGAGGCATTTGAGCTTGTGCGCAGAATCACGGAGGATGTCTACCGGGAGACGGGCGGAGCAGGGCTGAAAAAGTATTTTGAGGCGGGCATGGAGAAGGAGCTATAATCAGGCAGAGAGGTCAGCAGTGGGAATATGCTACATATTATTCTGGGTATACTAAAAGTGATCGGCATCATCGCGGGAATCCTGGTCCTGCTTGTGCTCGGCGCACTGCTCGCACTGTTCCTTGTCCCCGTGCGCTACCGGCTGGAGGCGGCGAAGGATCCGCAGCGGCTGAGCGCGGGTGTGCGGCTTAGCTGGCTTCTGCACGCGGTGAGCGCAGAGCTGACGGTCTGTCCGCCCGGCGACAGGACGATCGCCGTGCGCCTGTTCGGCATACGTCTGCCGCTGTTTGGGGACGGGGCGGAGCGCTCCGGGCGGACAGAGAATCCGGGCCGGACGAAGAAGAAGGGCGGCCGGAAGAGAACGGCGGGGGATACGACGGAGCCGCCGGCAGACCGGGCGGAGAGTGCGGCGGAGTCAAAGGTTCAGGAAGATCCGAAACAGGAGACTGCGCAGGCAGACCAGGTGGAGCCGGGGGCTCAGGAAAATCAGGAGCAGAAGACTGCGGAGCCGAAGGTTCAGGAGAATCCGAAGCAGAAAGCCGCGGAGGCAGACCAGGTGGAGCCGGAGGTTCAGGAGAGTCAGGAGCAGGAGGCTGCGGAGGCGGATCGGGCGGAATCTGAGGCCCCGGGAAACCAGAAGCCGCGGACAGAAACCGCGGCGGAGCCAGACGAGCCGGAGCAGGAAGCCGTGAAGCGCGGCCCCGGCATTTTCAGAAAAATATGGTTTTCGTGCCGGAATTTTTATGTTAAAATAAAAAAGATACTGCTGATCCTGCAGAGCCTGCCGCGGAAATACGCCGCTTTTCGGAAGCGGGCGGCCGGACTTGCCCAGAAGGCGATCAGGCTGGCGCAGAGGCCGGGGCAGCTGCTTGAGATGGCGGAGGAATATGAGCTCAGGGAAATACTGGGAGGACTGACCGGACAGCTGTTCTACCTGCTGGCACATTACAGGCCGCGGCGGATCCGCGGATACCTGAAGTTCGGGACGGGGGATCCGGCCACTACGGGATGGCTGACCGGGCTGATCTACCTGCTGCTCCCGGCGAGAGCCGGCCAGTTTACGGTTTCTCCTGATTTTTATACAAAAATGTTCGAGACGGAGTTCATCTGCGAGGGGCATGTCCGTGCGCTTCATCTGCTGTGCGTTCTCCTGCGGGTGCTTCCGGACAAAAAGGTGCAAAGACTGATCAAGAAGCTGAGAAAGAGAGGGAATGAACATGGCTGACAATTTTCAGACTACTGCGGAATCGCTGTTCAGAGGGATGGAGAATTTTATTACGACCAAGACGGTGGTCGGCGATGCGATCACGGTGGGAAATACGATCATCCTGCCGCTGGTGGATGTGACCTTCGGCGCTGCGGCGACTGCGAAGACTGAGGACCGCAAAAACAGCGGAGGCGGAGGAATGGGAGGCAAGATCTCGCCGAGCGCGGTGCTTGTGATCCAGAACGGCTCGACCAGACTGGTCAACATAAAGAGCCAGGACAGCCTGAACAAGATCCTTGATATGGCGCCTGACCTGATCAACCGCTTTATGCCCGGAAAGGGCGGGGCAAAGGGCGATCCTGCGGTCGACGAGGCGATCCACCATGCGTCCGAGGGGGAGAGCACCTTCTAAAACCGCACGTTCTGCATAAGATAGAAAAAAGGGCAAAAGGTATCCGATGCGAAAACTGATTGGCTATACATTGTTCTGGATCGCGGCCGGTATGGCGGCGGAGCTTTTCATAGAGAGTATTCTGATAAGCATATTGCTGATACTTTTTTTCCTGCTGCTCGGCTACAATCTGTTCCTGTCCTAGTATGGCGATCCGCAGATAACTGCATCAGATTGGCTTGCCTGCTTTTCCGATTGATCCCGTTATTTGCCGAACGCTGTACCGGACATGTCCCGGATAAAGCCAAGACAGGGCATGTCCCGGATAAAACCCGGACAGGGCATGTCCCGGATAAAGCCAGGATATGTCTCAGATGAAAATAGAAAAAATGAGGGGCTGTCGCAGATGCAACAACCCCTTTCCTATGATCCTTTTTTGCTGAACTTAAGCTCTCTCGACCTTGCCGGATCTGAGACAGGACGTACAGACATACATCCTCTTGGTAGCGCCGTTGACCTTCACTTTCACATGCTGGACGTTAGCCTTCCAGATCCTGTTGCTTCTTCTATGTGAATGGCTCACATTGTTGCCGAAATGAACGGCTCTATCGCAAATAGCACACTTTGCCATGATCGCACCTCCTTAAAAGAAATTAAGCCTAACTACACGATATAGACTCACAGCATGTTTATTCTACCAAATGACGCTGTATTTTGCAAGCAGAAAATATCAAAATATGAAAATATTTTATTAAATGTGAAAAAGCATCTTTGCAACGATGGCCTTTTCTGATAGAATATGCGTGAACTGTGTTCAGGAATCAGAATGTGCGATGTAAGAATAGATGGAGGTTTCTGTTTATGAAAGGACGTATGAGCAATGAACTTGGGGCGATCGTGATCGACCCGAACGTGATCGCTACTTACGCGGGAAGCGTTGCGGTGGAATGCTTTGGGATCGTCGGCATGGCGATCGTCAATGTGAAGGACGGTCTGGTGCGCCTGCTCCGCCGCGAGAGCCTGGAGCGAGGGCTGAGTGTCCGCATCGAGGAAAACCGGATCACGATAGACTTCCATGTGATCGTCTCCTATGGCGTGAGCATATCTGCGGTCGCAGACAACCTTTTCAGCAGCGTGAAGTACCGCGTGGAGGAATTCACCGGCATGGAGGTTGAGAAAATCAATATGTTCGTCGAAGGCGTGAGAGTGA
Source organism: uncultured Lachnospiraceae bacterium (assembly GCA_947628955.1). GTDB lineage: Bacteria > Bacillota > Clostridia > Lachnospirales > Lachnospiraceae > Choladousia. The sequence goes on from CANRBX010000011.1 coordinate 11,273, forward strand.
TTGATTAAGGAGGAGCAGCCATTGAATACGAATACGATAGATGCATCTTTGTGTGCCAGAATGTTTCTGGCCGGTGCAAAAAATCTTGAGGCGAAAAAAGAGTGGATTAATGAGCTGAATGTGTTTCCCGTCCCGGACGGGGATACCGGCACCAATATGACGCTCACGATCATGTCCGCCGTGAAGGAGGTTACGGCGCTCGAAGATCTGACGATGGACAGCTTTGCAAAGGCGGTGTCCTCCGGTTCCCTGCGCGGCGCGCGCGGCAACTCGGGCGTCATCCTGTCGCAGCTCCTGCGCGGCTTTACAAAGGTGGTGCGCTCCGAGAGCGAAATCACGCCGGCCATCCTTGCGGCATCCTTCCAGAAGGCGGTGGAGACCGCGTACAAGGCGGTCATGAAGCCAAAGGAGGGCACGATCCTTACCGTCGCGCGGGGCGGCGCGGACCGGGCCGCGGAGCTTCTGGAGGAGGATCCGGATATCAGCATGGAGACCATGATCGATGAGATCATCAGGCGCTCGGAGGAGGTCCTGAACCAGACGCCGGAGATGCTTCCGGTTCTCAAGGAGGCCGGCGTGGTCGACTCCGGCGGACAGGGACTTCTGCAGGTGCTGAAGGGGGCCCGGGACGCCTACCTCGGCAGGGAGACCGACTATGAGGCTGCCGGGGAGGCACAGGCGGACGAAGCGCAGCCGGCTCAGGCGCAGGCAGAGCACGCTGAGGAAGAGATCCGCTTCGGGTACTGCACCGAGTTCATCATCATGCTGGAAAAGGAATACACCAGCGAGACGGAGAACGAGTTCAAGGCGTTCCTGGAGTCCATCGGTGACTCGATCGTCGTGGTTTCCGACGAGGACATTGTGAAGGTGCACGTGCACACGAACGATCCGGGCCTCGCGATCCAGCGCGCGCTCACGTACGGTTCGCTGACGCGCATGAAGATCGACAACATGCGGGAGGAGCATCACGAGAAGGTCATCCGGGAGGAAGAGCGGAAGGCGGCAAAGGCCGCGCCCGTGAAACAGGCGCCGCCGGCCGAGATGAAGGAGATGGGCTTTATCTCCGTATCCATAGGCGACGGGATCGCCGATATCTTCAGGGACCTCGGGGTGGACTATCTGATCGAGGGCGGCCAGACCATGAATCCCAGCACGGAGGACATGCTGAACGCGATCGATCAGGTAAATGCCAGGAACATTATCATCCTTCCGAACAACAAGAATATCATCCTCGCGGCGAACCAGGCAAAGGCGCTCACAGAGGACAAGAATATCATCGTCGTTCCCACGAAGACCGTGCCGCAGGGCATCACGGCCGTGATCAACTATGTGCCGGAGAAGTCCCCGGAGGAAAACGCGTCCGTGATGGAGGCGGAGATCAGCAAGGTGAAGACCGGACAGCTCACATATGCCGTCCGTGACACCCATATCGACGACAAGGTGATCCACGCGGGAGACATCATGGGCGTCGGAGACCACTCGATCCTGGCGGTGGGGAGCGACATCCTGCCGGTGGCCGAGGAGACGGCGGCTCTGATGGTCGGGGAAGAGACGGAGCTGATCAGCATCTATTACGGCGAGGACATCACAGAGGAAGAGGCCGCGGGGCTTCGCGACCGGATCGAAGCGCAGTATCCGGAGTGCGATGTGGAGCTGAATTACGGCGGCCAGCCGATTTACTACTATATTATATCTACCGAGTAACATGTGCAGATGCGTGCGGGACTGCGGCCGCGTCTGCGGGGGAGAGCTGTCATGAACCTGGAATCACCGCTGGATTCCCTGAAGGGGATCGGAGAGAAAACGAGACAGACCTTTGCGAGGGCGGGCATCGAAAACCTCGGCGATCTGATCAGATATTATCCGCGGATGTACGAGCGCTTTGAGCGGCCCATTGCGGTGCGCGATCTGTCGGAGGGAGAGACCGCGGCGGTCAGGGCGCAGCTGATCGAGCCGATTGCCAGCCGCAGCATCCGCGGGCTTACGATTTCCGCCGCGCGCTGCAGCGACGGCAGCGATCTTCTCTCCCTCACATGGTTCAACATGCCATATCTGAGAAATACGTTACGCCCCGGGATCCCCTATGTATTCCGGGGGCGGGTGAAGGCAAAGGGTCAGCGGCTGCTCATTGAGCAGCCCGCTGTTTTTCATGAGGAACAGTACGATGAAATGCAGGACACCCTCCGGCCGGTCTACCCTCTTGTGAAGGGGCTGTCCGGCCGGACGGTGCAGAAGGCGGTGCGCCAGGTGCTCTCGTCGAAGGAGCTTTTAAGGGAGTATCTGCCCGGGGAGATCCGGGAGAGCTGCAGGCTTGCGGAATACAATTATGCGGTGGAGCAGATCCACTTTCCGGCGGACGAGCATGCCCTGCGCATGGCCAGAAGACGCCTGGTGTTTGACGAGTTTTTCTTTTTCCTTCTTCAGCTCCGCAGCCTCAAAGCGGCGCGGGAAAAGTCGGAGAATGCGTTTTCCATCCGCCCCTCCGGGAAGACGGAAAAGCTGATTCTCGGGCTTCCCTATGAGCTGACGGGCGCACAGAAGCGCGTCTGGCAGACCATCGAGGGCGAGATGCAGGGAAAAAACGTGATGGCGAGGCTGATCCAGGGGGACGTGGGCTCCGGCAAGACGATCGTGGCGGTTCTTGCCCTGCTGACGGCGGCGGACAGCGGCTATCAGGGCGCGCTGATGGCGCCGACGGAGGTGCTTGCGCGGCAGCACTATCAGTTTCTGAGCGGGCTGATGGAGAAAAACGGATTCCGGATCGGCACGGTGCTTCTGACCGGCTCGATGACCGCGCGGCAGAAAAGAGAGGCGTACGAGAAGATGGCGTCCGGGGAGGCTTCGATCATCGTCGGGACGCACGCGCTGATCCAGGAGAAGGCGGTCTACAAAAATCTGGCGCTGGTGATCACGGACGAGCAGCACCGCTTTGGAGTGCGGCAGCGGGAGATGCTCGCAAAAAAGGGCGATATGCCGCACACGATCGTGATGAGCGCGACCCCGATCCCGCGGACGCTCGCGGTGATCCTCTACGGGGATCTGGATATCTCGGTCATCGACGAGATGCCGGCCAGCCGTCTCCCGATCAAAAACTGCGTGGTGAATACCGGGTACCGCAGGAAGGCCTACGAGTTTATTGAGCGTCAGGCCGCACTGGGGCACCAGGCATACGTGATCTGCCCGATGGTCGAAGAGAGCGAGGAGATGGAAGAGGCGGAGAACGTTGTGGAGTATGCCCGGAGGCTGCGCAGGGAACTGCCGGCGGACATCCGGATCGAATATCTGCACGGCAGGATGAAGCCGTCGGAGAAAAATGAGATCATGGAGCGGTTCCTGGCGAATGAGATCCAGGTGCTCGTCTCGACGACCGTGGTTGAGGTGGGCGTGGACGTGCCGAACGCGACCGTGATGCTGATCGAGAACGCGGAGCGCTTCGGGCTGGCGCAGCTTCACCAGCTGCGTGGGCGCGTGGGGCGCGGCGGCGCGCAGTCCTACTGCATCTTCATGCATACGCTGGAGGGAAAGCAGATCGAGGAGCGGCTCGACATCCTGTGCAGGTCGAACGATGGGTTTGAGATCGCGAACCGCGACATGCAGCTGAGGGGGCCGGGCGACCTGTTCGGTGTGAGGCAGAGCGGCGTGCTCGATTTCAGCCTGGCGGATGTCTACTCCGACGCGGATGTCCTGCAGCAGGCGAACGAGGCGGCCGGCGCCCTGCTAAGCAGAGATCCGCAGCTGGAGCTTCCGGAACATGCGGCCCTGAAGGCCCAGTACGACGCCCTCGTGCGCCGGCAGACCGGCCAGCTGAATCTCTAAGTATAGCGATTCGCAAATAATTACACCAAATCGCTTTATTTGTCGAACGCTGTACTGGTCCGGGCGCTTCCGGATGACAGGGCCGAATGCAACAGAACATGCCTGAGGCTGCAGGGCCGCCGGATGCCGGATTAGGCACAGGAAAAAGAGGATGCCGCAAAATCCAGTTTATAGCTTTTGCAGCACCCTCTTCATTTTTTCAGAAGTCAGTATTTGGCCGGATTACATGCCGGATTACATCATGGTACCGGACATCTGGCTGGTACCGGACATCTGGCCGAGACCGGACATCTGAGTGCCGGACATCTGGCGCTCCTGCGCCTCGATCATCTTTTTCACCATATAACCGCCTACAGAACCGTTCTGTCTGGAAGTCAGGTTTCCGTTGTAGCCGTCCGTGAGCGGCACGCCCAGCTCGTTGGCAACCTCAAATTTGAAACGATCCATTGCAGTCTTTGCTTCCGGTACTGCTGTTGTGTTAGATGTTGACATTGAAAACGCCTCCTTTGTTTACATTTGCTTTTTATCTGTCGATTCTATATTCAGCAGCTTTTCGCTGCATTTCTAGTATATGCATCTGATCCGGATATAAACTGGTAAATATGCCCAGTCATTTTTTCTAAAAAAATAGAAAAAGTGATTGATATTTTGGAAATTTTTGCTATAATATATCTGTGGTAAATTGACTTGAAAGGTGGATGACATGAATATCGGACTAATCGCGCACAACAACAAGAAGGTTTTGATGGAGAATTTTTGTATTGCCTACAAGTATATTTTATCGAAACACAATCTGTACGCCACCGGTATCACAGGCAGAAGGATTGAAGATGTCACAAATCTGAAGGTACACAAGTTTCTTCCCGGCAGCGTCGGGGGAGACAAGCAGTTTATTGATATGATTGAGCGGAATGCGATGGACATGGTGATCTTTTTCTACAATCCGCTCATGACCAGCCCGAATGCTCCGGATATCTTCGCGATCTCCCGCAGCTGCGACCAGTACAATATCCCGATCGCGACGAACATCGCAACGGCGGAATCCCTGGTGCTCGGCCTCGCGCGCGGAGACCTTGACTGGCGGCTGAATATCCGGACTGAGGATCTCTGAATGCACAAAAAATTTCTGAACGCACAAAAAGAGCGCGGGGCGCGGCCCGGCGGCGCATGAACCGGGAGAGACGGCACAGCAGAAAAGAAGTAAGATGACGCAAGCAGAATGAAATAAGGAAAGAGCTGTCACAAAACGGCATCGTCCGGCAAACTCCGGGAGAGCAGCGGACGGACTGTTTTGTGGCAGCTCTTTTAAAATTGTCTCTGAAATTTTCTGTATCCGGCGTATTACAGTGCGATACTTCCGGTCACATCGCCGTTGATCACGTAGTATACCGCGTTCTCTTCCGGCTTGAGATACAGATCGATGGAAGCGAGATCGCCGGCCTTGCGCTTCAGCTGTTTGGTCCAGATGTCTTTGACCTGTTTGACAAGGTCGTCCTTGTTGATCTCCTTTCCGAGATACTGAAGGTAAACCTGCTCCTTCACTGCCTTTTTCGCAGCAGCGGTCTTCTTTGCCGGAGCGGCCTTCTTCTCAGCCGTCTTTTTCTCAACTGCCTTTTTAACTGTCTTCGAAGCGGCCTCAGCTGCCTTTTTAACTGTCTTCACAGCGGCCTCCGCTGCCTCCACAGGTTTTTCTACTGCAACATCTTTTACTGCTTTTTTCATTTCCGAAAGTCCTCCTCAATATGAAAACATATGATGATCTGTGTAAAATTCGAGCAAAGCACAGATTACTATTCTGTCTTTTGCATCATATCCCATAACCATGTAGAATGCAAGCTGAAAACATACAAAATTCAGGCGCCACTTCGAAGAATAATTGGTGAATTGACGAAAAAACAGCCATTTCTTCTGTCTATGAGGGCTCCATTGTGACCTGAAGCCCCAGCTTGCGCAGTGTGCCGAGATCCACCTTGGAGAGGCGCGAAGAGCAGTGGAGCTGGCAGCCGCGCAGCTTTCCGAGCGCGTCGAGGGCCCTCTGTGCGTCCGGACTTTCGGAGGCGCTGATAGAGAGTGCGATCAGGGTCTCATCCGTGTGAAGGCGCGGATTCCGGCTGCCGAGGTACTGCGTTTTCAGCGTCTGGATCGGCTCGAGCGCCCTGCGTGAGATCAGCGGGGTCGCGTGATCGATCCCGGCAATGACCTTGAGCGTGTTCAGGAGCACTGCGGAGCAGGGGCCGAGAAGCTGCGAGGTCTTGCCGGTGACGATCTGGCCGTCGGACAGCTCGATCGCGGCGCAGGGCACCCCGCGGAGTTCGGCCCGCTCGTTGGCGGCCGCGGCACAGCGGCGGTATTTCCAGTCGATCCCGAGCTGCTGGAGCAGGAACGCGATCTTGGCCAGCTCGTCCTGCTCTGCCTCCATATCGGCATGGCGGATCATGGATTCGTAGTAGCGCCGGATGATCTCCTGACGGGAGGCCTCACAGCACGCCTCGTCGTCGACAATACAGTAACCGGCCATGTTGACGCCCATGTCGGTCGGGGACTTGTAGGGGCTTGCGCCGTAAATGCGCTCGAACATCGCGTAGAGCACCGGGAAGATCTCGATGTCCCGGTTGTAATTTACCGTGGAGACCCCGTAGGCGCTCAGGTGGAACGGATCGATCATATTGACGTCCTTCAGATCCGCCGTGGCTGCCTCGTACGCCAGGTTGACCGGATGCGTGAGCGGAAGGTTCCAGACCGGGAAGGTCTCAAATTTGGCGTATCCGGCACGGATTCCGCGCTTGTGCTCGTGGTAGAGCTGGGAGAGGCAGGTGGCCATCTTTCCGCTTCCGGGTCCGGGGGCCGTCACCACGACCAGGGGACGCGTCGTGCGGACATAATCGTTGCGGCCGTAGCCGTTGTCACTGACGATCAGCGCCACGTTTTTCGGATATCCTTCAATAATATAGTGGCAGTATACCGGGATGCCCTGTTTTTCGAGCCTCGAGCGGAAGGCGTCCGCAAGCGTCTGCCCGCTGTAATGTGTCAGGACGACGCTCCCGACGTACAGGCCGTGGCTGCGGTAGATCTCGATCAGACGCAGGACGTCGAGATCGTAGGTGATGCCGAGGTCAGCCCGGACCTTGTTTTTCTCAATATCTTCTGCATTGATGACGATCAGGATTTCCGCCTGGGAAGAAAGCTGGAGCAGCATCTGGAGCTTGCTTGAGGGCTCAAAGCCCGGAAGGACACGCGAAGCGTGGTAATCGTCAAACAGCTTGCCGCCGAATTCAAGATAGAGCTTGTTGTCAAACATGGCGATGCGTTCCCGGATTTTCTCCGACTGCATGCTGAGGTATTTCTGGTTGTCAAATCCTGTTCTCATAATGATTCTCCTGATTTGTGCGAAGTATGTACAGTGTTATCCTGCAATGTGTTCAGTATACGACATTTTTCCCCGTATGGCTATTGGTTTTTGCAAAAAAAGGGAGTAAAATGTGGAACATTAAAAATTGTTCCATATTGACAGACCCCCACGAAATACTTATAATGTTCGCGAAAGCAATGAGCCGTGCAGAGGGAGCGGATGACAAAATGACTGCTTGCAGTTCATTTTGTCAGACGGTGCCTCTATAGGGCGAAAGCCCGTGACCGAGGAAAACCGAAGGTTTTGCGAGGTCGGCACGGCTCAGTAGCGTAAAAGCGAATGCAGCAGACGGATTTGTGAGCCGGAGGCTATATAGGGCGAAAGCCCGTGACCGAGGAAAACCGAAGGTTTTGCGAGGTCGGCACGGCTCAAGAGTGTAGAAGCGAACACCCGATACCGAGGAAAACCGGAGGTTTTAATATAATGAGAGTAATTGCCGGAAAGGCCCGGAGGCTTCCGCTCAAAACGGTGCCGGGAATGGATACGAGGCCGACGACAGACCGGATCAAGGAGACGCTGTTCAATATCCTGCAGAATGACCTGTACGGGATCCGCTTCCTGGATCTGTTCAGCGGGAGCGGCGGGATTGGCATTGAGGCGCTCAGCCGCGGGGCGGCGCACGCCTGCTTTGTAGAGCAGATGAAGGCCGCGGCGGACTGCATCCGCGCAAACCTTGCCTTCACGCACCTGGACGCGCAGGCGGAGGTTCTGCAGTGCGATGTGCTTGCCGCGCTCTCGAGGCTGGAGGGCCAGGCCCCGTTCCAGATCATCTTCATGGATCCGCCGTACGGCAGGGGACTGGAGCGCATGGTGCTGACTGCGCTTTCCGGGCGAAATTCCTCCCTTATAGATGAAGATACGCTGCTCATTGCGGAGGCGGACCGCGCGGAGGATTTCTCCTATGTGGAAGAGCTTGGCTATGAGATCGTGCGCGAAAAAGAATATAAGACCAATAAACATGTTTTTCTGAGAAGAACGAAGGAGAAATCATGAAGCGGGCAGTTTATCCGGGCAGTTTTGATCCTGTGACGAAGGGACATCTTGACATTATAGAGCGCGCAGCGGCGCTTGTGGACGAGCTAATTGTCGGAGTTTTGAATAATAATGCAAAAATACCGTTGTTTTCTGTCGAAGAACGTGTTAATATGTTAAATAAGGCGACTGGGCATATTCCTAATGTCCGCGTGGAAGCCTTCTCCGGCCTGTCTGTTGATTTTGTGCGCAGATGCGGGGCGGGTTTTATCGTACGGGGACTGAGGGCGGTTACGGATTTTGAATATGAGCTGCAGATGGCGCAGACGAACCGCAGCATTGACTGCGGGATTGACACGCTGTTCTTTACAACGGCGCTTGAGTATGCATATATCAGTTCCACCATCGTGAAAGAGGTGGCCAGTTACGGAGGCGATATCTCCGGGTTTGTCCCGGAGGCGGTGAAGGATCAGATTTACTGCAGGATATCGGAGACGCAGAGGGAAAAGTGTAAATAAGGAGTAAGGAGAGAAAAGCTATGAGCAGCAGAATTGAGCAGATCATTGAAGAGATTGAAGAGTTTGTTGACAGTTGTAAATTTCAGCCTCTTTCATCCACGAAGATTGTCGTGAACAAGGAAGAGCTGGAGGAGCTTCTGCGTGAACTGCGGATGAAGACGCCGGACGAGATCAAGCGCTATCAGAAGATCATCAGCAACAAGGACGCGATCCTCGAGGATGCCCAGACCAAGGCGGACAGCATCATCGCGGAGGCGCAGGCACAGGCACAGAAGATCGTGAGCGAGAGCGAGGTCATGCAGGTCGCGCTGCAGCAGTCGAACCAGCTGATCGAGCAGACGAATGCCCAGGCCCAGGAGATCATGGACAGGGCGACAGAGGATTCCAACAATATCCGCATGAGCGCGATCCGTTACACGGACGAGATGCTTGACAATCTCGAGAAGATCATGAGTCATGCGATCGAGTCAGCCGGCTCCAAGTACAATAATTTCATCAATTCTATCCAGTCCTGCTATGATATTGTGAGCAGGAACCGCATGGAGCTTTCCCCGCAGACACCGCCGTCAGCCTACGCAACGGCGCCGTCAGAGCCAGAAGGGACGGGAGAAGAGAACTGAAGCTGAAGAGATGAGTGCACAGAGCAGGGTAATTTTTACCCTGCTTTTTATATAATGAAAAAGAAGCGCGCGGTCCATCGCGGCGATCGATGCGGTCTGGGCGAGAGCGGAGAGCCCGCCGAAGGCTCCGAGTACGTTTACCAGCAGATAACGCACAGGAAGAGGAAGGGCAGAGCCGGCCAGAAGATGGACGCCGTTAGTCACTTCAATGCAGGAGAGGAGCGGGAGCGCAAGGGGATGCCCCGCCGGGATCAAGTGCGAGGCCGCACTGCACAGGATGGAAAACATGACGATGTATGCCCCGAGGCGCACGGTATTCTCGACGGAGTCATAAATGCAGGAATCTATGGCAGAGAAAACTGTCTGCAGATCCAGGGGGCTGTTCTTGTCCGGCGCGGCGGCGCGGGCCGGGGCATTCTCCCGGACAGCGCCGGAAATCTCCTGAGGCGCAATTTTCTCGTGGACAGTCTTCTGGCGGATATTCTCCCGGACAGCGCCGGGAACCTCCTGAGGTGCAATTTTCTCGTGGACAGTCTTCTGGCAGGCAGCCTCCCGGCAGGCAGTTTTCTGGCGGATGGTTTCCCGGCGGGAGGTTCTGCGCAGACGGCGGGCGCTCAGGCATCCGTATATGAGCGCGGAGCCCAGGATGTTCAGCAGAAACAGGCCGCCCCAGGAGGGCTTCCGCATCTGGTCTGCCGCCATGAAGGACAGGATGAAGGACGGGCTGAGGTTGTTGACGAAGCCGTAGAGATGCCAGGCCTCTTCGCGGCTGATCTTGTTCTGGCTGAGCAGGTCGCGTGTGACCTTAGCCCCCATCGGGAACCCGCACAGGAACCCGCACAGAATGGCAAATGCGCCATAGGCGGAGCTTCCGAACAGGAAATGAAACGGCCGGGCAATGTATGGCAGAAGCCGGCCGGGAAGGTCGAAGCGCATGAGGATGCCGCAAAGCAGCATAAATGGAAAGAGAACCGGAAGGACCGAGCGGTACCAGAGAAGCAGTCCCTCCTTTGCCCCCAGTAGTGCTTCTGCCGGGAAGAGCAGAAGGTAGAGCAGCAGAGCAAGAAGAACCGCGGTCAGTTTTTTCATGGAAGACTCCTGGGCTGCAGTTACTGCATTTTATGTGATCCGGGGCCGGAATATACATGGAGAACAGGGGTCGGAGTATACCTGGAGAACCGGGATTGGAGTGTGCCAGGAGAGAGCTGCGGCCGGAATGCGGAATACCGCTGGCACAGCGCGCGGATGCATGCCCGGGAAAACACTGCTTCGGCTGCTTTGCAGCGGCGCACGCATGCATGCACGCAGGCCGGCGGTCTGCGCGCCCTGAAGGCTTCGTCCGCGGGCGGGCGCATGAAGCGTGCCGCAGAGAAATATACATATAGAGATTTCGCGTGATCTGGGAGGCCCGGATGAGGAGAGGCGCTGTTTCCTATCTTGCATTTCTCTTGTTTCTGGCAGTTGTGTGTGCGAGATTTTCTGCCGTTCTGTATCAGCAGGGGGTGGTCTGGCAGCTTTCCCGCGAAAGCCCGGAGGAGGACTCGTTCCGGGAACAGCAGTTTTCGCAGAGGCAGCTGGAGCGCCTGGCCGCGCTACATCAGCAGTCCGGCATGCCCTTTGGGGAGCTCCTGGCCGTCTGCATGTCGGGCGCCTCCGGGAGCGCGAAGCGCATGGAGGACTGGGAGGCCGCCGACTATGTGAAGTGGAAGCGGCTGATGCTGGAGGGAAATCCGCAGGGGTTTCGCAGGGTCAGCGGACTCTACGGCGCCATCTGGAACGACATTCAGTGTTTTCCGGTGAAGGCGGACGGGGTGGTCTATGAGAACAGCTGGATGTTTGAGCGGAACTACGGAGGAAAACGGGGGCACGAGGGGACAGACCTGATGCCGCCGGAGAACCTGCCGGGCCACTACCAGGTGCTCAGCATGACAGACGGCGTCATAGAGAAGGCCGGCTGGCTGCCGCTCGGCGGATACCGCATCGGCATCCGCAGTCCGTCCGGGGGATATTTCTATTATGCGCACCTGGACAGCTTCAGCAGGGATTTCCAGATCGGCGAGAGCGTCTCTGCGGGAACGGTGATCGGGCTGATGGGGGATACCGGGTACGGCCCGGAGGGGACGCGCGGCCGCTTTGACGTGCATCTGCATCTGGGGATCTATATCCGGACGGAGAAGACGCCGGAGCTGTCCGTCAACCCGTACTGGGTGCTGCGCTACGCCCAGGGGCTGGGAGAATAGAACGGTAAGAAAATGATTCAGGCGGGGCCAGGCGACAGGATTCGCCAAAAGGCTTCATTGCATCTTTTTATCAGATATGTTAGAATACTATGAGCAATACCACTGGAGGTTCGTGATTTATGGAAATACAATTATGGCGTGAGATCCTGACTCCATATGATCTGGCGGTAAAAGAACTGATCGTAAAATTTGAGCATCTGATCTATGAGCACAGAAGCAGAGGACTGTACTGTCCGATCGAGCAGGTGAAGGGCCGCGTGAAGTCAGTGGCCAGCATCCTGGAGAAGGCACAGAAGAAGAACGTTCCGATAGACGAGATAGAAAACCGTTTTGTGGACATCGCGGGGGTGCGGATCATCTGCCAGTTTGTGGAGGACATCCAGAAGGTGGTCGAGATCATCCGCAGGCGCACGGACATGGAGGTCATCAGGGAGCGCGATTACATAAATCACATGAAGAGCAGCGGCTACCGCAGCTATCACATGATCGTCAATTATGAGGTGCAGACGCTGGAGGGGAGCCGCAGGATCAAGGTGGAAATCCAGATCCGGACGCTCGCGATGAATTTCTGGTCGACGATCGAGCACTCGCTCCAGTACAAATATAAAAGGAATATCCCGGATCATATCCGTGAGAAGCTGATGAACGCCGCAAATGCGATCATCCAGCTGGACAATGAGATGTCGTCGGTGCGCAGCGAGATCATGGATGCGCAGATCTCGTTTCAGACGCATATCAAGCTGGTTTCCGATATCCTCAATAACATCCAGAATCTTTACCGGATCGCGAACAAGCGCGAGGTTCTGAAGATACAGGATGAGTTCTACCGGATCTATGAGCTGGGCGACATCGAGCATCTGAAGCGCTTCAGCAGAGAGCTTGACAACATTGCGGAAGGATACCGCGCGCAGTCTGTCAGCGGGGACGTCTGAACGGCTGCGCCGGGCAGGGCAGAGAAGGAGAGACGGGGCACATTATGATAAAATTGCCGCAGGAGTTTTCAAAGCGCATGCGCAGACAGCTCGGCGGGGAGTTTGACGCATTCCTCGCGTGCTATGAGTCGGAGGGATACGCCGGCCTGCGCGTGAACACGCAGAAAATAACGGTGGATGACTTTCTTCGCAGGACGCCGTTTCATCTGACCCCGGTACCCTGGACGGAAAACGGATTTTATTATCGAAAGGATGAGCCGGTGACCCGGCACCCGCATTTTTTTGCGGGTCTGTATTATATTCAGGAACCAAGCGCCATGCTTCCGGCCGCGATCCTTCCGGCCGGGCCCGGCGACAGGGTTCTGGATCTGTGCGCGGCTCCGGGCGGAAAGGCTACGGAGCTGTCTGCGCGCATGAAGGGAAAAGGACTGCTTGTCGCGAATGACGTGAGCGCAAGCCGCGCGAAAGCGCTTCTGAAAAATCTTGAGGTCTGGGGCGCAGGAAACGCCTGCGTCACGGGGGAGACTCCGCAGCGCCTTCTGGAAGCGTTCGGCTGTTTTTTTGACCGGATCCTGGTGGATGCGCCATGCTCCGGCGAGGGCATGTTCCGCAGGGATCAGGGCCTGATCCGTGCCTGGGAGCAAAGAGGGCCGGAGGTGTACGCGAGACTGCAGAAGGAGATCCTCGCCTGTGCGGTGCAGATGCTGAAGCCCGGGGGCTTCCTGGTGTATTCCACCTGCACCTTTTCGGAGCAGGAGGATGAAGAGGTGATCACGTCTGTGCTGGAGCAGTTTCCGGAGCTGGAGCTTTGCAGGGTCGGAGGGCCGGAGGGCTTTGCGGCCGGAAAGGCTCCGCTTGAGTACTGCGTCCGCCTGTGGCCCCACCGCATCAGGGGCGAGGGGCATTTTGCGGCGCTGCTGCACAGGCGCGGCGTGGCAGGGCCGGACGGGGATCTGCGGGAAGAGCCCTGCCGCCTGCAGCCGGAGAGCCTGCCGCAGGCCGTGGGAGAGTTTCTGGAACTGCTTCCGGACGGGCTGTGGAGAGACCGCCGGTACAGGCAGATCGGGGAGCAGTGCCTGCTGCTACCCCCGTATGACCTGCCTGGGCGGCTCCGCTATCTGCGGACCGGGCTGCTGGCCGGAACGCTGAACCGCGGCAGGTTTGAGCCGTCGCAGGCGCTCGCCATGTGCCTGGATGCGCATTCCTTTCCGAACGCAGCCGATTTTCCTTCGGAGGACGGCCGCGTGATCCGCTATCTGAAGGGGGAGACGATCGACCTGACGGGGGATGAGAGCGCCGCTCTGGACAAGGGCTGGGTGCTCGTCTGTGCGGACGGCCGCGCGCTCGGCTGGGGCCGATATGCGGACGGGAGGATCAAGAATAAATATTATCCGGGCTGGAGACTACAGGGATGAATCTGATGAGACTGGACAGATTTCTCGCGCTGTGCGGGCGCGGTACCCGCAGCGAGGTGAAAAAGCTTCTGCGCGCAGGGCGTGTCACAGTGGGAGGAAATACGGAAAAGCAGGGAGAGCGGAAGGTGGATCCGGACAGCGATGAGGTCTGTGTGGACGGAAAGCCGCTTGTCTGGGAGCCGTTTGTCTGCCTGATGTTTTACAAGCCGCAGGGCTGCGTCACGGCGACGGAGGACCGGAGCGCGAAGACGGTCATGGATTATATCGAACACCCCAGGAAGAAGGAGCTGTTTCCGGCAGGGCGGCTGGACATGGACACGGAGGGCCTGCTGTTTCTCATGAATGACGGCGCGCTTGCCCACCGGATGCTCTCACCGGCCCGCCATGTGGAAAAGATCTACTTTGTCAGGGTTGAGGGCGAGATCACGGATGCGGACGCAGAGATGCTGCGCACCGGGGTGGAGATCGGCGAGAAGCATCCGACGCTGCCTGCGAAGCTCACGGTGCTCAGAAGCGGACAGATCTCTGAGGCAGAGCTTACGATCACGGAGGGAAAATACCATCAGGTGAAGCGGATGTTCGCGGCGTGCGGCAAACGTGTGATCTATCTGAAACGCATCGCGATGGCAGGCATCCGCCTGGACGAATCCCTTATGCCCGGACAGTGGAGAGAACTCACCCGGGAGGAAAAAGACAGACTGAATGTACAGAAAGGCTGAATTATTTTATGCTGAGACAGAAGAAGGCCGTCCTGTTTGACCTGGACGGGACTTTGATGGATTCCATGTGGCTTTGGGAGGACATCGATATCGAGTATCTCGGCCGCTTCGGACATGCCCCGACGAAGGACATGCAGAGAGCGATCGAGGGAATGAGCTTTACGGAGACGGCGCAGTATTTTAAGGAGCGCTACCATATCCCGGACACGGTGGATGAGATCAAGGCGGAGTGGAACCGCATGGCTTATGATAAATACGCACACCATGTGAAACTCAAGCCGGGGGCTTACGGGTTTCTGCGGGAGATCCGCAGCCGCGGACTGCTTGCGGGGATCACGAGCAGCAACAGCCGCGAGCTGATCGGGGCCTGCCTGAGATCCAACGGCGTGGAGGACTGCTTTGACCGCATCACGATTTCGTGCGAGGTGCCGAAGGGAAAGCCGGCGCCGGATATTTATCTCTGCGCAGCCGCCGCTTTTCAGGTCAGCCCGGACGAGTGCCTTGTCTTCGAGGATATTCCGATGGGAATCCTGGCGGCAAAAAATGCCGGCATGGATGTGTGCGCGGTGGAAGATGCGTTTTCAGCGGATCAGAGAGATTATATCCGCACGCTTGCGGATTACTATATAAGGTCGTATGAAGAGGTGCTGGACGGCACGTATGAGACACTTGCCGGGGACAGGACTGCACAGCGGTGACCCGGCAGGGAAGGTTCCGGATCCGGTGCCATGGTGACCAGGCCGGGAAAATCACGGACCCGGCGCAGTGACGATCAGGCCGGGAAGGCTCAGATCCGGCGCTGTGGTGACAAGCTGGGGAACCCTCTGGATCCGGTGCCGCGGGATTCCGGCAGGGGATCTGCGCGGCGGATAACAGATGGCAGTCTGATGAGGTGAATGATGGAGAAACGTTTCCTTCCGACGACGCGGCGGGAGCTCGGGGAACAGAATATCGAACAGCTGGATTTCGTGTACGTGATCGGGGACGCGTATGTGGATCATCCGTCATTCGGACACGCGGTCATCAGCCGGGTGCTGGAGGCGCATGGCTACACGGTGGGGATCATCCCGCAGCCGGACTGGCGCGATGTATCGAGCGTGAAGACGCTCGGCAGGCCGCGGCTTGCCTTTCTTGTGAGCGCCGGAAACATGGACTCGATGGTGAACCACTATGCGGTGTCCGGCAGGCGCCGGAAACAGGACGCTTACACGCCGGGAGGCGAGGCGGGCCGGAGACCGGACTATGCGGCTGTGGTCTACTGCAACCTGATCCGGCAGGCATACCGGGATGTGCCGATCATCGCCGGCGGCATTGAGGCGAGCCTGCGCAGGCTTGCACATTATGATTACTGGTCGGATTCTCTGAAGCGCTCCGTGCTGATGGACAGCGCGGCGAACCTGATCTCCTACGGGATGGGAGAACGCTCGATCGTGGAGATCGCGGATGCGCTGCAGGCGGGGATCGACGTCAGGGACATCACATTTGTGCCGGGAACCTGCTATCGGACGAAGCGCCTGGAGGATGTTTTCGACTATGAGCTCCTTCCGTCCTACGAGGAGCTCTGCTCTGACAGGCGCAAATATGCTCAGAGCTTCTATAAACAGTACTGCAATACGGATCCCTTCTCGGGCAGGCGGCTTGTGGAGCCCTATGGGACGGTGTACGTTGTGCAGAACCCGCCCGCGAAGCCTCTGACCACACAGGAGATGGACGACATCTACGACCTGCCGTACTGCAGGACCTACCATCCGATGTACGAGGAAGCCGGGGGAATCCCCGCCATCGCGGAGGTGAAGTTCAGCCTGGTCAGCAGCCGGGGCTGCTTCGGCGGCTGCAATTTCTGTGCGCTGACCTTTCACCAGGGGCGGATCATCCAGGCGCGCAGCCATGAGTCGATCCTGAAGGAGGCGCGGGAGCTGACGGAGGGTCCGGATTTCAAGGGGTATATTCATGATGTGGGAGGGCCGACCGCGAATTTCCGGCATCCCTCCTGCGAAAAACAGCTTACCAGGGGCGTGTGCCCGGACAGGCAGTGCCTGTTCCCGGAAGCGTGCCGGAACCTGCGCGCGGATCACCGCGATTATGTGGCGCTGCTTCGGAAGCTGCGCGCCCTCCCGAAGGTGAAGAAGGTGTTTATCCGCTCCGGCATCCGCTTTGATTATCTGATGCAGGATCCTTCAGACGAGTTTTTCCGGGAGCTCGTGAAGTACCATATCAGCGGGCAGCTGAAGGTCGCTCCCGAGCATGTCTCAGACCGGGTGCTTGACCGGATGGGAAAGCCGCGGCACAGGGTCTATCAGCAGTTTGCGGAAAAGTACGAGAAGATGAACCGCTCCTGCGGCATGAACCAGTATCTGGTGCCGTATCTGATGTCTTCGCATCCCGGGTGCGGGATGCAGGATGCGGTGGAGCTGGCCTGCTATCTGAGGGATACCGGGCACATGCCGGAGCAGGTGCAGGATTTCTATCCGACTCCGTCCACAATCTCCACATGCATGTATTATACCGGACTGGATCCGCGCACCATGGAACCGGTCTTTGTCGAGAAAAACCCGCACCGGAAGGCGCTGCAGCGGGCGCTGATCCAGTACCGCCGGCCGGAGAATTATGACCTCGTCGCGGAGGCGCTCGAGGCTGCCGGCAGGCAGGATCTGATCGGATACAGGCCGGAGTGCCTGATCCGGTCGCGGGGAGGCCGCCGCGCGACCGCAAATGGCGCGCAGAAGAGTGTGCAGGGCGGGGCAGCAGGGCAGAAATGTGAGAGCCGCCGCGCAGCCGGAAATGCGGCGCAGAAGGGCGAATCAGCCGTGGCGGCAGGACAGAAATACGGGGAGCGCCGGGCGGCCGGGAATGCGGCACAGAAGGGTATGCCGGGCGGGGCAGCCGGACAGGTCAGGCAGAAATATGAAGGCCGCCGTGCGGAACGGCCGCCCGGGAAGAAGCGCACGATCCGAAACATTCACAAAAAGAAATCAGGGAGTTCCTCATCATGAAAAAAGTCAGAAAAGGAAGCTATGGATATATCCGCTATGCAAAACTGAAAACATTTCTGATCACCTTTATCCTGTTCGCGGTTCCTCTGCTCATCTATGTGACGGGATACGTCCAGACCAGGACAAGGCTGAACCTGTTTACCTTTGTGGCGATCCTCGGATGCCTGCCGGCCTGCAAGTCTCTGGTCAGCCTGATCATGATCATGATGCAGAAGTCCATGTCCGAGGATACGTACCGGGAGGCAGAGGCCGCCGCGGGGGACCTTGTGGCGGGATATGAGCTTGTATTTACAGCATATGAACACACGACACCGGTCAATGCGCTGATCATCTGCGGAGATCAGGTCGTCTGCTATACGCCGGACGGGAAAGCCGACGCGGCCTATCTGGAGAAGCACCTGTCCAGGATCCTGACGCTGAACGGATTTCCTTCCGCGCAGCCGAAGGTGATAAAGGATTTCCGGAAATACCTCCAGCGCGTGTCGGAGATCGCGGGCCGGGCGGAGCACTACCGGGAGGGGATTGATTTTACGCCGGATGAGCGCTATCCGGATATGTCCAGGGAGGAGCTGATCCTTCACAACCTGCTGGCGATCTCTCTGTGACAGAATGAACCGGAAGTAAGCTGCGGCAGACTGCAGGCTTCCGGAGATTGTCTCTGCCGGATTGCGTTGGACGGAACTGTACAGTACATCATTTGGGAAAAGGACGCAGAGAACGATGAGACAGATTACGATTACACAGATAGAAGCCGGACAGCGTCTGGATAAGTTTCTTGGAAAATATCTGGGGGAGGCGCCGAAAAGCTTTCTGTACAAAATGATGCGCAAAAAGAATATTACGCTGAATGGAAAACGCGCGCAGGGAAATGAACTGCTCAGAGCTGACGATGTGGTCCGGCTGTTTCTGGCGGATGAGACGATCGCCAGGTTTCAGAGCGACCCGGGAGAGCGGCTTCCGGCCAGGCTTCCCAGGCATCCCCTGGACATCCTGTACGAGGACGACCATATTCTTCTGATCAATAAACCATCCGGGATGCTCTCGCAGAAGACCAGGCCGCAGGACGTCTCCATCGTCGAATATCTGACGGCGTATCTTCTGGAGTCGGGAGCTGTCACAGCGGATGAGCTCGAAGGGTTCCACCCCGCGGTCTGCAACCGCCTGGACCGCAATACAAGCGGGATCGTCGTGGCGGGGAAGAGCCTGGCCGGGCTGCAGACCATGAGCCGGCTGCTGAAGGATCACACGATGCGCAAGTTTTACCGCTGCATCGTCGCCGGAGAGCTGTCCGGGAGCAGGCAGCTGCGGGGATATCTCGCCAAAGACCCGGAGAGCAACACGGTCACGGTCACAGAGGAGGCTGTTCCCGGGAGCAGGCCGATCGAGACGGCCTACCGCGTGATCGCGGTGTCCAGAGGGCTGACGCTTCTGGAGGTGCACCTGATCACGGGGCGCAGCCACCAGATCCGGGCGCATCTGGCATCCATCGGCCATCCGATTCTCGGCGATCCAAAATACGGAAACAAGCGTCTGAATCACCAGTACAAAGAGTCTCACGGGATCAGCACACAGCTGCTGCATGCCTACCGTCTGGAGCTTCCGGAAATGGAAGAGCCGCTTGCCGGCCTCTCCGGGAGAGTGTTTACCGCGCCGATGCCGGCGATCTTCTACAGGCTGTTCCCGGAGGAGAAGGAGCAGCCGGCGCAGGGAGAAACCTCCTGCACGGCGCATAACGTCGGGGCAGCAGAGACGGAAAAATAGAGTGTGAGCCGATGCTGCGGCGGGAGCGGGCAAACAGAGCACAGGTGTGTATCGCGGCGGGGCAGCGGCGACGGGAAAATAGAGTATGAGATGCCGTTGCTGCGGCGGATAAACAGAGCACAGATGAGCGCCCCGCCAGCCCGATAAATGCAGCGGAAGAGGGAAGAAAGATGGCGACTTGGAAGACGCGTGGACTAAGAGGCTCCACGCTCGAGGAATTGATCAACCGCACGAATGAGGTGTATCTGGAGAAAGGGCTCGCCCTGATCCAGAAGGTGCCGACGCCGATCACGCCGATACAGATCGACAAGGACAGCAGGCATATCACGCTGGCTTATTTTGATCAGAAGAGTACAGTGGACTACATCGGCGCGGTGCAGGGGATCCCGGTCTGCTTTGACGCGAAGGAGAGCACGGCAGACACCTTCGCGCTTCAGAATATTCACCCGCATCAGGTAGAGTTTATGACGCAGTTTGAACGGCAGGGAGGGATTTCCTTCCTGATTCTCTTTTACAGCATGAGAAACGAGCTGTTTTATCTGCCGTACCGCGACATGATACGTTTCTGGAACCGTGCGCAGGAGGGCGGCAGGAAGAGCTTCCGCTATGAAGAGCTGGATCAGGATTATTACCTGGAGCCAAAAAACGGCCTGCTTGTCCCGTATCTGGAGGCGCTGCAGCTGGATCTGGATTCCAGGGAGTGAGGCAGGCGCGGCATATGCGGGACACAGGAAGGAGTATGAGGACGGAGTGGGAGAGAAAACTGCAGGGAAGCGCTTTCGGGATCCGAGGATTATGCTGATCATCTCCATGGCGGTTTTTGGCACGCTCGGCCCGTTTGTGAGGAACATTTCCGTGTCCTCCGGCGAGCTTGCGCTGTACCGCGCCATGATGGCGGCGCTGCTGATCGGGGTGTACCTGATCGTGACAGGGCAGAGGATTCCGATCCGGGAGATGAAGAGGGAAATTCCGCTTCTTCTTTTGTCCGGCGTGGCGATGGGCTTCAACTGGATCCTGCTCTTTGAGGCGTATAAATACACAACGGTCTCGGTGGCCACGCTCAGCTACTATTTCGCGCCGGTCATTGTGACCGTCGCCAGCCCGCTTCTGTTCCGGGAGAAAATGACCGCCAGGCAGGGGGTCTGTTTTCTGATGTCAACGCTCGGCATCGTGCTGATCACGGGAACCGGCGACCTGTCCGCAGGAAGCAATCATCTGATCGGGATTTCCTTCGGACTGGGCGCGGCCTGTCTGTATGCGACAGTCATCCTGCTCAACAAGTTTATAAAGAATGTGGACGGGATCCACAGAACCTTTCTGCAGTTTCTTGCCGCAGTCGTCGTCCTGGTTCCGTATGTGGGACTTACAGGCGGCGTTACGCTCTCCGTGCTTGACGGGAAGGGCTGGGTCTGCCTGCTGATCGTGGGGTTTATCCACACCGGGGTGACGTACTGCCTGTATTTTTCCTCGCTGAAGGAGCTCCCGGGACAGAAAGCTGCCATACTGAGCTATATCGATCCGCTTGTGGCGGTCCTGATCTCTGTTCTGCTCCTGGGCGAGCATATGACCGCGGTGCAGGCGGCCGGCGGCGCACTGATCCTGGGATTTACGCTGTGGAACGAGATAGTGCCGGAGGGGATGAGTCATTCGTGAAGAACGGCATCCGGACTTGCATGAACTATTGATCTGATTATTGCCGCAGTTCATTCACCACAGATTCAATGTCCGCATCAACGCAGATCGACTGTCCGCAATCTCATCCGGACAGGACGCTTCTTCATAGTTAATGCAGGCATATGTCGCCCACGGATTGGCCGCGGTCATCCTCCAGAAGGGAAACTTGATGATGCCGGAGGTGTTGTATCTATTGCGCACCATTTTTATTTTGAAAGGCAATAATGAGTATTCTTTCCTTTGCCTTCCGGGACGAGCAACCCGTTTCCCACCATTTGTTTTAACAGCCGTCCACATGCCGTCTGGCTGAGCCCCAACAGTGTTTCCGCTTCTTTTCTTGTGACACTTCCCTGTTTCCTTGTTAATGCAATCACTTTTTCTTCTTCTGTGCTGCTTTTGAAATCCAGATCATGTAGTTCTTCCTGTTCTCTCTTTACATTTAGGTTAGGAAGGGTGAGCTTAAATGCGTGATCGGATGTTTCAATCTTCGGCGTCAGTCCGGTTCCTTCATAGGTGTTCATGATTTTCAAGATTCCTGTGCCATAGGCTTCGATCAACTCCAAACGGTAAAATACATTTGCCAGTTTTACATTCCGGCAGACAGATATTCCCATTGTCACATCTTTTAAGGTCACACCGTTTACCAAACCGCCTATGGAAGTAAACTCGATTCTGTCTGTATAAATGCTGACAAAACTGCTGGCACGGAAGGAATATTCACGGTGGATCAGAAGATTTAAAAGCGCCTCTCTGACAGCTGCCTCCGGATAGTCACGTCTGTCGATACGACGCAGTTTTTCGAAAGACGAATGGATCTGATTCCGAAAATCAATAAAATCATAAACATCGTCCATTTGCTGGAACAAAGATCCGGTAAATTCTTTCCGATCTTTAAACTGGTTCTGGTTCGTTCCTTCGAAAACTGCAGCTTTGATCGTATGCACACATTGATCAGAAAGCAACAGTCCAAGATTTGTGTAAACGCCATCCTGTGTCATAACCCCCAGTGTTTTCATTTGGGCCTGCCCAAACTTAATATTCCTGTCTGTAAATTCTTTTCCGGCTTTCTCAAATGTTAAATTTTGCTCCATAGACCGCATTTCCTCAAAGTGGTCCCCATCAGTTTCTTTGATCATGTCTCGGATCATCGTATTGGTAGCCGGCACAGAGGAATATCCCTGACGGACATAGACGCCTTCGGGACGCAGGCCTTTTTTCGCAATGTAATAAGGCCGTTCTGTTCCTTGCTGGATATCAATGGCAACAATTTTTTTCCCGTCTACCACCAAGGTCTCATAATGGAGAAACATGGTTAAATCTGGTTTGATGGCATCCCGAACCATATTGCTGACTTGAAGGGAAGCGCGATCCGGATCATCCAGCCCTGACACGGTTCCGTCATTTTGGACACCGATATACAGCTTGCCGCCTTTACAGTTCGCCAAAGCAAGGATTTCTTTTTTGATGTCCTCCGTTACGATTGCTTTTAGTTCTACCATTTCGCTTTCTTGAAAAGTCATTTGATCGCCTCTTGAATTTGTTTTACCCACATTCTAACCGTTTTAACCGTTCTTGTCAACATGTTTGGTTAGAACGGTTAGAATAAATTACCCGGTAAGGATGCATCGTCCCCAAAGCAGATTCTTTCATTGTATTTTATTTTCAGAAGAGGGATTGATATATGCTGTTGTTTTTTGCTTTAATCTGAAAGACGATCTGCCACACCGGAGGCGTACCTTGCGTAGTGGCAGCTCGTCTGCATATTTTAATTACTTACACGTCTTTGATATTATTACTTACCTGCCTTCGATATTACAGTTCATCCGAGTAGTCTGCTTTATCAAGCAATGCACTTAAGACTTCCCCGATATCCGCATTAACTATGATACTCCTGTCCGTGATCTCCTTTTGGCAGGCGGCCTCGCCGTAATTCACACATGCATACACCGCCTGCGGATTCTCCGCCGTCATCCGCCAGAAGGAAAATTTCACTATGCCCGGCGTATTGTACCCTACGCTCAGTTCCAGAAAAAGGATCCTGCCGTTTCTCCGTGTCCGCAGGAAGTTCTCATATCGTTCTGCTGCCAGGTGCCAGCCCTCATCCTCGACAAACTTATCGTCGGAGCGCAGATTCATGGTCAGAGGCTTTCCGCAATGCGGACAGA
Source organism: uncultured Lachnospiraceae bacterium (assembly GCA_947628955.1). Taxonomy (GTDB): domain Bacteria; phylum Bacillota; class Clostridia; order Lachnospirales; family Lachnospiraceae; genus Choladousia. Next base: position 34,507 of record CANRBX010000011.1, read on the forward strand.
CGGGCAGAAGCCCGGGCGGAATACGCATATCCTTTTGCTGTTCCATCATCTGCCGGATCAGGATCTCGTTATCAAAGGTTTCCTGTCGGCAGGGTTTCGAGCATTGGAACAGCCCGTAGTCGCCCTGCGTATAGAAGAGCCGCTTCTTGTCAAAGCCCGCTTTTTGAAAACAGTGGTCTACGTTTGTGGTAATGACAAAATAATCCCTGCCCCGAACCAACGCCAATAGTTCATCGTAGACTGGCTTCGGTGCGTCCGTATATCGGTTGATGAAGATATACCGGCTCCAATACGCCCAGAATTCCTCTGGAGAGGAGTACGGGTAAAACCCGCCCGAATACATATCCCGAAAGCCATATTTATCGGCAAAGTCGGAGAAATTTATACGGATATTTTTTCTCTTCACAAGTACGCACCTTTTTGTAACTATTGGACGTTTGGGGCGTTTTACAGCGAAATCAATTTTTAACTTTTTCATGAACTTGTCCGAAGCTATTGTATTCAGAAGTGTGCTGCAGTATAATATGAGTGTAACATTCCTTTTTGATGTAATGGAGGTGCTATATGAAAACGAAAGCCGAACTCATCCCCGAATGTCCCGTGGCGACTACGGTTCAGCTCATCGGGAACAAGTGGAAACTTCTGATCATACGAAATCTGCTTGACCGCCCGTGGCGTTTCAATGAGCTTCAAAAGAATCTGGAAGGGATCAGCCAAAAGGTACTCACAGACAGCCTGCGGTCGATGGAAGCAGACGGAATCATCACCCGTACCGTGTATCCCGAGGTTCCGCCGAGGGTGGAGTATGCGCTGTCGGAGCTGGGCGAATCTCTGAAACCGATCCTTGATGCCATGAAAGCGTGGGGAGAAAATTACAGGTCGTCTATAGTACAGGGAGACATTTATGAAAAAGGTGAGAATTACGGTCATGAGGATCGCATGCCACCGCGATCTGATGCAGAAATATGAGAATCCGCTCGAACATGCCTGCGATATGCAGGAGGGGCAGGTATTTATCGCGGACGGCTGGCGGAAACCGGAGAGCTTCTGCGACAGCGCGTGGGACAGCATCTCCGCTTTTGTCATGACGCTCGCCTGCGGCGGAGAGGATATTTATGACGGATGGATGAAAAACAGACGGTCTGCCATGATCTCCTGCAACGACGGGTTCCGGCCGGTCAGCTTTCTGCTTGAGGCCCTGGATGAGGACGCAGAAGGGTAGGCGGCGCTTTTTGAAGCGCCGGGTGCCGGCGGGCCTGCGAAACAGAGACGATACACTTTTTATTTGACAGCGGGGCCGGTTGATATTAAGATATAACGTAGTCCGACAGAGAACGGATGAAAACGGGCCGTGGCACGATCCGACAGAGTGCGGACGAAAACAGGCTGTGGCACGATCCGACAGAGTGCGGACGAAAACAAGACACAGCGCACTCCGACAGAGTGCGGATGAAAATAAGGCATGACACAGTCCGACAGAAACCGGGAGATAAATTTATGCAGAAGATTTTGCACACGCCGGAGGGCGTGCGGGATATATACAGCAGGGAATGCGAGCAGAAGCTTTCCCTGCAGAACAGGCTTCATGCGGTGATCAAGTCCTATGGCTACCGGGACATCGAGACGCCGACGTTTGAGTTTTTTGATGTGTTCAGCAAGGAGATCGGGACGATCCCTTCACGGGAGCTCTATAAGTTTTTCGACCGCGAGGGAAATACGCTGGTGCTGCGGCCGGATTTTACGCCGGCGGTGGCGCGCGCCGCGTCCAAATATTTTCTGAATGACAATATGGCGGTCCGTCTGACATACCTCGGGCAGGCTTTTATCAATCACTCCAGCTATCAGGGACGGCTGAAGGAGACGACGCAGATCGGCGGCGAGCTGATCGGGGAGGACAGCGTGGACGCGGACGCGGAGATCATCGCTCTGGCGGTGCGGATGATGCAGGCCTCCGGTCTGAAGGAATTTCAGATCACAGTCGGCCATGCCGGCTTTTTCCATGCGCTCGCACAGGAGGCCGGTTTTGACGCGCAGGTCGTGACGGAGCTGAAGGAGCTGGTCACAAGCAGAAATACCTTCGGCGTAGACAAGCTGATTTCGGAACAGCCGGTGGACGAACGGCTCCGGAAGTCGTTTACCGCGCTGACGGGCCTCTTCGGCACGGAAGAGATCCTGCAGCGGGCACAGTCGCTGACCGACAATGCACAGGCGCTTCAGGCGGTCGGACGGCTCAGGGAGATCTGGGAGATGCTGAAGCTCTACGGGGTGGAGCAGTACGTATCGTTTGACCTCGGCATGCTCAGCCGCTATATGTATTATACAGGCATCATTTTCCGCGGCTATACGTACGGCACCGGGGACGCCGTCATCAAGGGAGGCCGTTATGACGGCCTGCTGAGCTATTTCGGGAAGGACGCGCCGGCAGTCGGCCTGGTGATCGTGGTCGATCAGCTGATGAGCGCGCTCACGCGGCAGAAAGCGGCGCCCGGGATTTCCAGAAACCGCTGTATGATCCTCTATGAGAAGCAGCACTCAGACGAGGCGATAAGGCGCGCGTCTGATCTGCGCGCGGGAGGAAGCGAGGTCGAGCTGCTGCGCATCACGGCGGAGCGCACGCGGGAAGACTGTCTGGAGTATGCGCGCGCGGAGGACTGCCGGAATGTGATCAGCCTGTAGACGGGCTGTGCCGCCGGACCGGATCCTGCCGCTGCAGACGCAGAAGAGGGCCCGCCCGGCCGCAGATTGTGAAGAACGAAGGAGTTTGATACTTTTTATGGATACACAGACACGATATCTGACGTTTGCACTTACGAAGGGGCGTCTGGCGAGCCAGACGATGGAGCTTTTTGAGAAGGTGGGAATTACCTGCGAAGAGATGAAGGATCCCGCTTCCCGGAAGCTGATCTTTGTAAATGAAGAGCTGAAACTGCGCTTTTTCCTGTCGAAGGGACCGGATGTGCCGACCTATGTGGAATACGGGGCGGCAGATATCGGGATTGTCGGCAGGGACACGATACAGGAAGAAAACCGCAAGATCTACGAGGTGCTGGATCTCGGCTTCGGCAGATGCAGGATGTGTGTCTGCGGCCCGGAGTCGGCGCGCTCCCTGCTGCAGGGGCAGGAGCTGATCCGCGTCGCCACGAAGTATCCCCATATCGCGAAGGACTATTTCTACAACCAGAAGAACCAGACGGTGGAGATCATCAAGCTCAACGGCTCGATCGAGCTTGCCCCGATCGTCGGGCTCTCCGAGGTGATCGTCGATATTGTGGAGACGGGTTCTACGCTGCGCGAGAACGGACTGACGGTTCTGGAAGAGGTCTGCCCGCTCTCGGCTCGTGTCGTCGTGAACCCGGTCAGCCTGAGGATGGAGCATGAGCGGATCGCGGCCCTGCTCTCGCGGCTGAACCAGGCGGTCACGCGGCAGGAGCAGGACTGAGAATTTGCCCGGACATGAACCGTGCGGTCGGATTTCGGCGATCGCCTGGCAGGCATAGGACGGAGATTAATTTATATTAATGACAAAGGGCAGGAGCGGCTGCACGCTTTTCTTTTATGGAAGGATGCCGGCTGCGGGAATACGGGGGTTTAAGGAGTGAAACGATGCAGATCATAAGACTGACAGACGAGACGAAAAAACATATTCTGGATCAGCTTTTAAAGAGAAGCCCTTCCAGCTATCAGGGATTTGAGGAGCGCGTGAACGCGATCATCGAGCAGGTCAGGCAGCGGGGCGACGAGGCGGTTTTTGAGTACACAAGGCAGTTTGACCATGTGGAGGTCAGCGCCAGGACAGTGCGAGTGACGAAGGAAGAGATTGAGGAGGCCTACGCCAGTGCAGAACCCGGGTTTGTCGACGTGGTGCGCAGAGCGCTTGTCAATATCCGCAGCTATCACGAGAAGCAGAAGAGATACAGCTGGTTTGACAGTACCGAAAACGGGACGATGCTCGGCCAGAAGATCACGCCGCTTGCGACGGTCGGCGTCTATGTGCCGGGCGGAAAGGCGGTCTATCCGTCTTCGGTTCTGATGAATGTAGTGCCCGCGAAGGTGGCGGGCGTGAAGCGGATCGTCATGACGACGCCTCCGGGGTCGGACGGGAAGATCCCGGTGAATACGCTTGTGGCCGCAAACGAGGCCGGGGTGGATGAGATTTACAAGGTCGGAGGGGCGCAGGCGATCGCCGCGCTCGCGTTCGGGACGGAGAGCATCCCGAAGGCGGACAAGATCACGGGGCCCGGCAATATCTATGTGGCGCTCGCGAAAAAGGCGGTTTTCGGACACGTCAGCATCGATTCGGTCGCCGGACCGAGCGAGATCCTGGTGCTGGCGGACGAGACGGCCAATCCGCGCTATGTGGCGGCGGATCTGCTTTCCCAGGCAGAGCATGACGAGATGGCGTCCGCGATTCTGGTCACGACGAGCGAGGCGCTTGCCAGGGCGGTCTCGGATGAGATCGAGGGCTTCCTGAAGACTCTCTCCCGCGCGGAAATCATCCGCAGGTCCCTGGAGCAGTACGGCTTCATCCTGCTTGCGGACAGCCTTGACGATGCGGTGGATGCCGTGAACGAGATCGCCTCGGAGCACCTGGAGATTGTGACGAAGGACGCGTTCCAGCTGATGACCAGAATCCAGAATGCCGGTGCGATCTTTATCGGGGAGTACAGCAGCGAGCCGCTCGGCGACTATTTTGCCGGGCCGAATCATGTGCTGCCGACGAACGGGACAGCCAAATTCTTCTCTGCACTGTCCGTGGATGATTTTATCAAGAAATCGAGCATCGTTTACTATTCACGGGAGGCACTGGAGCCGGTTCATAAGGATATCATCGCGTTTGCCGAGGCTGAGCGCCTCACAGCGCATGCAAATTCGATCCGGGTGCGGTTTGAAAAACCGTGACAGGAAGAATCAGAATGCGGAAGGCCGTGACGCACAGGGCCGGGGCGTGAAGAACCATGATGGGAGTGCCGTGATGCACATGGCCGGGAAATGAGAAACCGTGACGGAAAGAACCAGAATGCAGAAGGCCGGAATGCGGGAAACGGGGAAGTGAAAAACAGCCCGGATGGATAATATAAGGAGGAAGCTATGGGCAGACAGGCGGAAGTAATCAGAAACACAAAGGAGACGCAGATCCGGCTCAGGCTGGATCTCGACGGAACCGGAAGGTCGCAGATACAGACAGGCGTGGGATTTTTTGACCACATGCTGGAGGGATTTGCACGCCACGGCCTGTTTGACCTGGAGGTCAGCGTGACGGGCGACCTTGACGTGGACTGCCATCACACGGTGGAGGATACCGGGATCGTGCTCGGACAGGCAATCCGGGAGGCTGTGGGCGACAAGAAGGGGATCCGCCGGTATGGGAGCAGGATCCTTCCGATGGATGAGGTGCTTGTGCTGTGCGCGGTTGACCTTGGGGGCCGCCCGTATTACCGGTCGGACGTGGAATTTGCCACGGAGCGGATCGGGGCCCTGGACTCAGAGATGGTGCGCGAGTTTTTCTATGCGGTGTCTTATTCGGCAGCCATGAACCTGCATTTTAAGTCGATCTATGGAGGCAACAGCCATCATATGGCTGAGGGGATGTTCAAGGCGTTTGCGAAGGCGCTGGACGAGGCGGTCAGCTTTGATGCGCGGATTGCGGACGTGCTCTCGACCAAGGGCACGCTTGTTTAGGACGATATGAGCCAGTGGACAAATGGACATGAAAAGCATCCAGCATGTTTTTTCATGTCTATGGAACAGGATGAGGATTTATCTATGAAACAGAAGGAAATGATTGTTCCGGTTTACATAAAATCAGGAAAGGCAGTGTGCGGCCTGGACGGCCGCGGAGTGTGCCGCGAGGGGGATGCGCCCGCCCTGGCTGTGGCGTATGACAACGCGGGTGCGGACGGGATTCTCGTGTTCGATCTGTCAGAGGGCGACGCAGAGCACGACCAGTCGATCGGGCTGATCAAGGAGATCGTGAGGGCTGTGGACATCCCGGTCTGCGGGGGCGGAAATATCCGCCGCGCCGAGGATGTCAAGAAGCTGCTCTATGCGGGCTGCCGGCGGATTTTTCTGAATTACGCGAAGGAAGGCAATGTGGAACTGACGGAAGAGGTCTCCCAGCGCTTTGGCCGGGAGAAGATTCTGGCATGTGTGGACAGTGAGAAGGAGCTTGTCTGCGCAAAGGATCATGCAGAGCTGCTCGGAGGGGCGGTTCTGATGCGGCCGGAGCTGACAAAGGGGCTTTCCCCGGCAGATGTGTTTGCGGAGGTTTTCTGCGTCTGCGGGACAGAGGCGCTGTGCCCGGAGGGGGAGGCTGTGCCCGGCGATGGAAATCCTGCCTTAGATGAGGCGGTCTCCGGTGTCGTCTGCGCGGACTTTATGGATCCGGAGTATCCGCTGATGAACCTGAAGCATGCGCTGAAGGACGGGGGCATTCCGGTCCGCCTCTATGAAGCTTCGGTTTCCTGGGGGGACGTCAGAACAAACAGCGACGGCCTGCTCCCTGTTGTGGTGCAGGACTATCGGACACAGGAGGTTCTGATGGTGGCCTACATGAATCAGGAGGCTTTTGAGAAGACGATTGAGACGGGCAGAATGACGTATTTCAGCCGTAGCCGTCAGGAGCTCTGGGTCAAGGGACTGACATCCGGGCATTTTCAGTATGTGAAGGAGCTGCGCATTGACTGCGATAATGACACGCTGCTTGCGAAGGTGGCCCAGGTGGGTGCCGCGTGCCATACAGGGAACCGCAGCTGCTTTTACCGGACTATTCTGAAAAAGGAATATGACGACACCAACCCGCTGCGTGTGTTTGAGGATGTGTTCGCGGTGATCGAGGACCGCAGGCGGCATCCCAGGGAAGGGTCTTACACGAATTATCTTTTTGACAAGGGGATTGACAAGATCCTGAAGAAGGTGGGCGAAGAGGCGACGGAGATCGTGATCGCCGCCAAAAATCCGGATCCGGAGGAGATCAAATATGAGATCTCGGATTTCCTCTACCATGTCATGGTGCTGATGGCGGAAAAGGGCGTCACCTGGAAGGATATTACGGAGGAGCTTGCGCGGCGCTGACGGCACGGCGGGCCGGACAGGCCGGACGAAGCTGACCAGCGGATCATGGCATCCGGCAGGGATTACGGTATGCAGCAGGCCGGATGCGGTATCCGCTGGCCGGAGTGCAGAACCGCGGCAGCGGCCTGCGCCGGCATCCCGGACAATTTTGGAAAAACGGAGAGAAGGTTCTATTGATATGAGCATTACAGTCAGGAAATATCGTTCCTCTGATGAGCCGGATATGATCAGGATATGGAATGAGGTCGTGGAGGATGGGATCGCTTTCCCGCAGGAGGAAATGCTGGACGAGGCGACAGGGCGGGAATTTTTCGCCGGCCAGTCCTGCTGCAAGGTGGCGGAGGACGATGCAGGCGCCGTTCTGGGCCTGTACATTCTGCATCCGAACAATGTCGGCAGATGCGGACACATCTGCAATGCCAGCTATGCGGTGTCGAGGGACTGCCGCGGCGTGCATATCGGGGAACAGCTGGTGAAGGACTGCCTGGCCGAGGGAAAGCGGCTTGGCTTCCGGATCATGCAGTTTAATGCGGTGGTCGCCTCAAATATCCATGCGAGGCATCTTTACGAGCGGCTGGGATTTGTTCAGCTCGGCACGATTCCGGGAGGATTTCGGATGAAGGACGGGCACTACGAGGACATCTGCCCCTATTATCATGAGCTGTAATCGAAGACGGAAGCGCGGGCCAAAATCTTTTCTGGCCTTTTGAGATCAATATCATCTGAAGGGAGTGATGGGTATGAAACGGAAAAAATGGCTGACTGGTGTTGTACTGGCTCTGGCCGCTGCGGCCGGTGGTGCTGGAAGCGCCGGCGTCCAGGCGGCGTTCGCCCCGGAGGTCGAGACGGCGTACAATACGGCGGTGCAGGGGCAGGATGCGCTGGACGGGCTTGACGTTACGGTGAAGGAGACGACGGTGTCGTCGGGCACGAATCTGTCTGCCTCAAAGGAAGTGCTTCTGAAGGTATCGGGCATTAAGAGCAGCTCGCTGAAGGCGTCCGTCACCGTGAAGACGGATGAGGGGACGAGCGAGAGCTATTATCAGAACGGCTATTATTACACAGCAACGTCGGAGGGCGGACAGAAGCGCGAGATGGACCGGGCCGATATCTGGACGCTGCTCAACTCCGAGATGTATCTGGACATGACGAGCAATTATCTGAAGATGCTGTACTCGAAGAGCGACGTGAACGGGACGACTTATTATTTTGCCGCGACAGCGGACACGCTTGGAGATTATACGCAGAAGCTCCTGACCGGCATCGGGATCAATGAGGGGATCACGATAGACTCCCTTCAGGGCACAATGGAGACCAATGCGGAGGGGCATGTGCAGGAGAGAACCCTGCAGATGGTTTACACGGTCTCCCAGGGAGAAAATGAGGAGACCTTTTTCTCACAGATGAGGGCTGACTTCCACCAGAACGGGCAGAATGTGACGGTGGACCTGCCGGATCTTTCCGGCTACAGGGAGCAGGAAACGGACAAGCCTGCGGAGACGATCACGCCGCTTCTGAAGACCGTCTATGTGACGACGGATGTGAATGTGCGCGCTGCCGGCAGCCTGAGCGCGGTGATCCTCGGCGGGCTGAGCGCGGGGAGCGGCGTCACGGAGACCGGATATACGAGCGACGGGTGGATCCAGGTTCAGTATAATGAGAACACCGGATATATCTGGGGAGAGTACATCAGCGAGGAGAAGCCGGTATTCACGAAATCGGGCAGCGGAACCATGTATGCGACGGCCGGGGTCAATGTCCGCGAGCGCTACAATTCGGATTCCCGGATCCTCGGCACCCTGGCGAAAGGGCAGGGGATCGAGATCACGGGCATGACGAGCAACGGCTGGGTGCGTGTGAAATACAATGGCCAGATCGGCTACGTGTACGCGGATTATCTGTCCTGGTCAGAACCGGTCGCGGACACCTATGTGTCGAACGGATACCTCGGCGGCACGGTCACGGCGGCTTCCTACGGCTCCCTGACGATTCGCCGCGACGACGGAGGCGGAGAGATCTCCTTCAACACGATGTACGCGGAGATGGAGCTGAAGGACACTATCTTTACCGGAGACTGGGTTGAGGTATATTACTCCGGCGCAGGAGCCCCGTACGCGGCGTACCGGATCAACGACTACACGCGCCATGAGGGCGTGGAAGAGCGCTCCTACAGCGCCGAGGGCGTGGTGACTGCATGCTCGCCGTCCAGGCTGGAGCTGAGCGGCTCAGACGGGATCTACCGCACGTTTGACATCACCAATACGGATATGGAGATGAGCGGCGGCCTGTCCGAGGGTCAGATCGTCACGGTCACCTGGATGTCGGCCGCGAACGGAGTCGAGACGAGAAATATTAAGGCGCTGCGGATTCAGGGGTAGCGCGGATTTGCTCATGTTTAGCGGGCCCCATGGACATGAAAAAATATGCAGGCATGTTTTTTCATGTCCATTTGTTCCTTGGCTCATACAACATAAAAAGGCCGCAGAAAAACAGTCACCGATCACTGTTTTGCCGCGGCCGCTTTTGAGCGTGCAAAGTCCCTCATGTCTGGGTGTGATATTTTTCCCAGGAATACAGCAGTTCACCGATATTGTATGAAATGCCGTCTTCCAGGATGATATTCTGGGCGCCCACTCCTTTCATGGCAAATAAAAGATTCGAAAGCTGTGTCTCGCTGATATTCTGCCACATGAGAGCAGAAGCCTCCATCAGAAGGTCTTTCCTGCAATAATCAAATATATTGATTCCAAATGCACGGGAAAATTCCCTTTTCGAAAAAGAATACTTTGAATCCAGATGTCTCCTTATGATTTTTTCAATCGAAGCAGGATCCAGATACTTCTGTATAAATTCCCATTCGGAACCATGCTCCATGCTGATTTCATTTGATATTTTCTTCCAATCCATATCAAGCGCCTCATAATGCTGAAACCTCTCAGGCTGCTCACCCATATTATACAACAAAACTACCCGAAAGGTCAATGCTGTATATATGATTTTCAAGTTTTAAATAGAATATGCATGCATCCTGACTGCAATAGACAAATGCCGGCCGAAATGTTATACTGGTCAAAAATGGCGGGCCGGGGAATGTCCGCCGGAATAGGAGAACAGGCATGAAGAAGACGTATTATAGAAGATTTCTGTATCGGATCCTGCTGTCCGCGCTGCTGCTGGCATGCTTTTTCACGGCAGGCGCGTCTGCGAAGGAGAAGAAGACCGACGTTAAGCCGGAGAGCATCTCCCTGAATCACACCTCCGTCACGAACTATATCGGGGCCACCTTCAGGCTGAAGGCGACGATCCTGCCGAAAAAGGCGGCGTCCGGCGCCAGGCTGATCTGGAGAAGCAGCAATGAGAAGGTGGCGACTGTCAGCGAGAAGGGTGTGGTGACGCTGACCGGTGCGGGCACGGCACGGATCGCTGTCAAGACGAAGAACGGCAAAAAGGCTGTGTGCATTGTCAAGGTACAGCAGTATTCGATCTCCGGGAGGACGGTCAGGGTCGGCTCTCCGGAAGGGGTGAAGACGTACTATGCGTATTCGCAGAGGGACTACGGAAACGGCTGGTACAGACACCACGGCTGCGTCACGACGGCGGTGGCGATCGTCGGCTCGGCCTACGGCATAAAGCATACGCCGAGAGAGATCCACGAAGGCAAAGAAACTCTTCCTTACACGGAGAAATACGCAGTCAAAAAGATGCGCTGCGCTTACAATGACAATGCGGCGATCTCGGTCCGCACCGCCTCGGAGATCCTGAAAAACATGGGGATCCGGAACCGGCCGGTATACAGCTTCGACCGCGCGAAGGCTCTGCAGGAGATCCGGGAGCACTTAAAGCAGGGCAAACCGGTGATCATCAAGGCCAACGACAACCGCTATAACGGGATCCGGATCGCGAACCCGCATCATGCGGTAGTGATCGTCGCCGTTGCGCCGGGGGACAGGGCGATCTGCATCAGTCCGGGAAACCCGATGTATTATACGACGATCACACTGAATACGCTTCTCTACCATCATATGACGCCTGCCTCCGGAAACTATAAAGGAGCGTACATGACCGAGCTGAGGACCGCCGGAGGCTATATCCTGGTTGACGGGCTCAAGGAGGATAAAGATGCCGTTTCTGCTGATTCGAAATGATATTACAAAGATCCAGGCGGATGCCGTTGTAAATCCGGCAAATCCGAACCTGGCACAGGGCAGCGGCACCAGCCGCGCGATCTATCTTGCGGCTGGGGAAAAGCAGCTCACGGACGCCTGCTCGCGCATCGGACACTGTGAGCCGGGGAAGGCGGTGATCACCCCGGCCTTCTCACTTCCGGCGAAATACATCATCCACGCGGTCTGCCCCGCCTGGGCGGACGGAAACAGCGGGGAAGAAGAGCTGCTCTACGGCGCCTACACGGAGGCCATGCGGCTTGCATGGGAGCATGGGCTGAGAAGCGTGGCGTTCCCGCTTTTGTCCGCCGGAAATTACGGTTTTCCCAAAGAGACGGCAATGAAGACCGCGGTGCACGCCATAAGCGATTTTCTGCTGGAGCACGACATGACGGTCAGCCTGGTGCTGTACGACCGGCAGTCTGTCTCTGTCAGCAAAAAGCTGTTTGCGTCCGTGAAGGAGTACATAGACGACCACTATGTGGAGGCGAAGGACGAGAGCTTCCCGGGGATCCGCGGATATCAGCGGGGCCGGAGGAGCGAAGCCTTTCCGGCTGCATCGGAGACCCCAAGCCTTTCTGCGCCGGAGGGAATGTCCGGAAGCCCGGCATCGGAGGCTCCGAGCTTCCCTGCGCCGGAGGGAATGTCCGGAAGCCCGGCATCGGAGGCTCCGGGTTTCCCTGCGCCGGAGGGAATGTCCGGAAGTCTTGCATCGGAGACCCCAGGCTTCCCGGCACCGGAGGGAATGTCCGGAAGCCCGGCATTGGAGGCTCCAGGCTTCCCGGCGCCGGAGAAAATGCCGGGAAGTCCGGGAAGCGTGCCCGCGGCTTCGGGGGACGCAGTCGGTGCGGCGCCGGATTTCATGCTGCCGAAGCGGGATCTGGACGACCTGCTCAGGCACAGGGACGAGACCTTCTCCCAGATGCTGCTCCGCCTGATCGATGAAAGAGGAATGAAGGACTCGGAGGTTTACAGGAGGGCCAATATTGACCGCAGGCATTTTTCCAAGATCCGGAATGACGTCAATTACTGCCCCGGGAAAAAGACCGTGCTTGCGTTCGCAGTCGCGCTGGAGCTGTCGCTTGACGAGACGAGAGACCTGCTGATGCGCGCAGGCTTTACCTTTTCCAGGAGCTCCCGGTTCGATATCATCGTGCAGTACTTTATCGAATACCGGATTTATGATATATTTGAGATTAATGAAGTACTGTTCACGTACGGGGAGCAGATCCTCTGCTGAAAATGTCCCCTGACATGCGACCAATTCTGTCACGAAATCCTTTATATTGTGAAAAGATGATACGGGAATCCCGGGCGCGCGAAACGCTGGAGGGATCCGCGGTATCATGGGCGGAAAAATTTATGCCCGCAGCATCATGAAGAAAGGATGGGAGCACAATGAGAAAAGGATTGACAGAGTTGGTTTTTATTTTGGACAGGAGCGGTTCTATGAGAGGACTCGAGGCAGACACGATCGGCGGGTTTAACGGCCTGCTGGAGCAGCAGAAAAAGCGGGAGGGCGAGGCAAACGTCACAACAGTGCTGTTTGACGACCGCTATGAGCTGATCCATGACCGCTTCCCGATCCGGGCGGTCCGCCCGCTGACCGGGCAGGAGTATTATGTGCGCGGCACCACGGCGCTTCTGGACGCGGTCGGAAAGACGATCCACAAAATGGGGACGATCCAGAAATACCTGCCGGAGGAGATGCGCGCGGAAAAGGTCATATTCGTGATCACGACAGACGGGAGGGAGAACGCCAGCAGGGAGTACGGCTATGACCAGATCCGCCGGATGATCGAGCGGCAGAAGGAGCGCTACGGATGGGAGTTTCTGTTCCTCGGCGCAAACATGGACGCCGTAAAGGAGGCCGGCAGGTTCGGCATAGGGGCGGACCGCGCCGTGCAGTATGAGAATGACAGCACAGGGGTGCGGACGAACTATGACGCGCTGGAGCAGGCGGTCACCCAGATGCGCATGGCGCCGGATATGTCCAGCGTGGACGGCGGCTGGAAACAGGAGATCGAGAATTATCTTAACAGGAAAAACAGAAGCGGAAGGAAGTAGCCGCGGACGTAACAGGAAAAACTGAGACGGCAGGAAGCGGCCGTGAGCTTAACGGGGAGAACAGAGATGCCAGGAAGCGGCCGTGAGCCGCCGGAGGATAAAGGGAACCGCGGAACGTACATTTTTCTGTATTGATGATTTTTTCGGTTTATGATAAAGTGCTTATTAGAAACGGTCAGAGCGACAGAAATACAGAAAGAAATGAGGGTATTCCGTGAGAAAACTGGCATTGAGCGATGAAATTTTACTCAGCATTGAGAAGCCCGCGCGCTACATCGGCGGAGAGATAAATTCAGTGACAAAGGACAGGGACCAGGTGGAGATCCGCTTTGCGATGTGTTTTCCGGACGTCTATGAGATCGGAATGTCGCATCTCGGGATCCAGATCCTGTACGATATGTTCAACCGCAGGGAGGACGTCTGGTGTGAACGAGTCTACTCGCCCTGGGTGGATCTGGACAGGCTGATGAGGGAAAAACAGATCCCGCTGTTTGCGCTGGAGTCGCAGGATCCGATCCGGGAGTTCGACTTTCTCGGCATCACGATCCAGTATGAGATGTGCTATACGAATATCCTGCAGGTGCTGGATCTGAGCGGGATCCCGCTGTCCGCGGCAGAGCGCGGCGAGGACTGCCCGATCGTGATCGGCGGGGGCCCGTGCGCCTACAATCCGGAACCGCTGGCAGAGTTTTTTGACATGTTCTATATCGGGGAGGGCGAGACGGTCTACGGCCGCCTGTTCGACCTGTACAGGGCCTGCAGACGGGAGAAGGCGCCGCGCCGCGAGTTTCTGCGCCGCGCCGCGCAGATCCCCGGCATCTATGTGCCGTCGCTCTACGAGGTGTCCTACCGGAAGGACGGGACGATCGCATCCTTTATCCCGGCGGAGGACGGCGTTCCGGCGGCAGTGGAAAAGCAGGTGGTGACGGATCTGACGTCCGCGCCGTACCCGCAGGCCCCGGTGGTTCCGTATATCAAGGTGACGCAGGACCGCGTTGTGCTTGAGATTCAGCGCGGCTGCATCCGCGGGTGCCGCTTCTGCCAGGCGGGGATGATCTACCGGCCGCTGCGGGAGAAGGGCCTTGACTGCCTGAAGGACTGCGCGCGGCAGATGCTCGCGGACACCGGGCATGAAGAGATTTCGCTGAGCTCGCTGAGCTCGAGCGACTACAGCGAGCTGCCGGGGCTTGTCAGCTTCCTGATCGGCGAGTTCCAGAACCAGAAGATCAATATCTCGCTTCCATCGCTGCGCATCGATGCGTTCTCGCTTGACGTCATGAGCAGGGTGCAGGATGTGCGCAAGAGCAGCCTGACCTTTGCCCCGGAGGCCGGATCACAGAGACTGCGCGACGTGATCAATAAGGGGCTGACGGAAGAGGATATCCTGCAGGGCGCGGATGAGGCGTTCCACGGGGGATGGAATAAGGTCAAGCTGTATTTTATGCTGGGCCTTCCGACGGAGACAGAGGAAGACCGGAAGGAGATCGCGCATCTGGCGGAGAAGATTTCGGAGAAGTACTATGAGATCCCGAAGGATCAGCGAAACGGGAAGTGCCAGATCACGGTGAGTACCTCATTCTTTGTGCCGAAGCCGTTTACGCCGTTCCAGTGGGCCGCCATGTACGAGCCGGGAGATTACCTCGGCTTTGCGAAAACGGTGAACCATGAGATCAAGGAGATGCGGAACCAGAAGAGCATCCGCTACAACTGGCATCACGCGGATGTAACGCTGCTCGAAGGCGTTTTTGCGCGCGGGGACCGCAGGATATCGGCTGTGATCCTGGAGGCATACCGTCTGGGCGCGCTCTACGACGCCTGGACAGAGTACTGGGATTTTGACCGCTGGCTGCAGGCCTTTGAGCACACGGGCGTCGACATGGACTTCTATACGCGGCGCATGCGCAGCCTGGATGAAGTGCTCCCGTGGGATTTTATCCGCATCGGTGTGACGAAGGATTTCCTGAAAAGGGAGTGGAACAGGGCGCATGAAGAAAAGGTGACGCCGAACTGCCGGGTGCAGTGCTCGGGCTGCGGAGCGGCCGCATACGGGTGCGGGATCTGCAGATCTCCGAGAGAACATGCCGGCTGAAACACTGCAGTGCAGGCAGAACACGAAAACAGGAAGAGGTATCGGCTTTGAAGGTGAGAGTAAGGTTTTCCAAACAGGGAAATATGAAATTTATCGGGCATCTGGACGTGATGCGGTATTTCCAGAAGGCAATCCGCCGCGCGGGGATCGACATCGCGTACACGGAGGGGCTCAGCCCGCACATGATCATGTCTTTTGCGTCCCCGCTCGGGGTCGGCCTGACCAGCGGCGCGGAGTATATGGATATCGAACTGCGCTCGCCGCTTTCATCGCGCGAGGCGATCGATGCGCTGAACCGCGCCGACGCGGACGGCATCCGGGTGACGGGTTTCTGGCAGATCCCGGAGGGAAAGGCCAGCAGTGCCATGACACTTGTGGCAGCCGCAGATTATCTGGTCCGGTTCCGGAAGGGCTGCGGGCCTGAGGAAGGGCTGCGCAGAGGAGAATGCGGGGAGAATGCTGCACAGGCCGGGAACGCGGCAGCACCCATCCCGCCAGAAAGCACGCCTGCGGCCTGGCCCGGCCTGCCCCTGGCCGTGTCAGAATTTTGTGCACAGGAGCGCATTCCCGTGTGGAAAGAGACAAAAAAATCCGCGAAGGAAGTTGATATCCGCCCGATGATCTATGAGATGCGCTGCGTGCCGCAGGAGATTCAGGCGGACTGCACAGAATCCACCGCGGCATCGGGAGATCGTGCTTTCCGGGCCTCACAGGCTGGGGCGGAGCCGTCCGCTGCACCGGAAGATGGCAGTCTCCGGGCCGAAGGCGGAACGGATGCCGCGGTTTTCATGAAGCTGGCCTCCGGGAGCACAGCCAATCTGAAGCCGGAGCTTGTGATGGAGTCTCTTCTTGCGAAATACGGGATCGCACTTGGGCCGCACGCGCTGGAAATCCACCGCTGCGAGCTGTACGCGGATATCGGGGGCGAAGGCGCGCGCAGGCTGGTGCCGCTTGCGCAGCTTGGCACGGAGATCGTATAGAGAGCGGCGGATGCCGGATGGGATACAGCAATAATGGCAGGGAGATTTTCCAGTGGAATCTGTAAAGAAATTATTTGAAAGACCGCTTCCGTCGGCACGGAACGGGGCTTTCTTTAATACATTTTCATATCCGACCAAAATATCGCCTGAGTCGATAGCAGTGTACATTGCGTCCATGACGAAACCGGGCGATACGGTTCTGGACACTTTTGGCGGAAGTGGGAGCACGGGAATCGCAGCCCTGCTCTGCGAACACCCGACAGACAGGATGAAGAAGCTTGCGGCGGAACTGGGCGTGCACCCCGTGTGGGGAGTACGAAACGCGGTGGGCTATGAGCTGGGGACTTATGGCTCTTTTGCAGCGAAGACGATCACGAGCAGATTAAAAGCAGAAGAGTTCAGGGATGGCATCAGTGATTTTATTGATAAGGGGAAAAAGCTGCTTGAGCGTTACTATGCGGCGAGAGGCCCGGAAGGAAAAACCGGCGTTATAAGATACATAATCTGGTCGGAGATACTGCTGTGCCCGTATTGTGAGAAGGAAATATCCTTTTTTGAGCATGGAACCAGGAGGAATCCTGTACGTTTTGAAAAAGAGATCGCATGCCCTCACTGTGGAAAAAGGTCACTCGTGGACGACATGTCATACCAGACGGAAGAGTATTATGATGGGATAACCGGCAGGATAAGCAGGAGAAAGAAACGGGTTCCCGCATGGGTTTATGGAACGACGGACGGGCGCAACTGGGACAGGCCGGCCGATGACGATGACCGGGAGAGAGCTGCCAGGATAGAACAGGAAATGCAGGATCTGCAGGATACTCCAAGAGAGATAAAATGGGGGGATCTGCACAGAAGCGGTTACCATTTCGGAATTTCGTATCTGCATCAGTTTTATACTGCGCGCAACTATCTGGTGATGCGCAGACTGTGGGATGCTGCAGAGGACTGCAGGGCAGAGCTCAGGGATGCAGTCAGGCTGCTCCTGCTCAGCTACAACGCGTCGCACTGTACTCTCATGACGCGCGTGGTAGCCAAGAAAAATGCCAGGGATTTCATCCTGACAGGAGCGCAGAGCGGCGTTCTTTATATCAGCAAGCTTCCGGTCGAGAAAAACATCCTTATGGGTCTGGAAAGAAAGATCGCTCCGTTTTATGAGGCCTACAGATTGCTGGAGGACTGCTCGGGGAGCTTTGCCGTAAAAAATAAATCGAGCCAGCAGCTGGATGAGAGAGACGATTCCGTTGATTTTGTCTTTACGGATCCGCCCTTTGGGGATTTTATTCCCTATGCGGAGGTGAACCAGATCAATGAGCTGTGGATCGGACAGCTTACGGACAGGGAAAAGGAGATCATCATCAGCTCGTCTCAGAAAAAGGAAATTCAGGATTATCAGAATATGCTGACGATGGTTTTCTCCGAGATAAAGAGGGTGCTGAAAACATCCTCCTGTGCCGCGGTTGTCTTTCACGCGGCCAGGGCGCAGGTGTGGTCCGCGTTTGAGGATGCGCTCGAGAACGCGGGACTGAACATTGAACTGACAAATATTCTCGACAAAAAACAGTCCAGCTTCAAACAGGTGGTCTCAGGGGATTCCGTGCAGGGAGATCCGCTGCTGCTTTTGAAAAAAGGTGTGAAGAACGCCGGAATACCTGAGAAGGAAGATGAGATCATCGAGAGAGTTATCCTGTCGATGAAAGATGAGGACAGCTTTGATGAGCGAAGGGCATATTCCCTGTATGTGAATGAATGTCTTCGCAACAAGATCCATGTGACATATAACGCAAAAGATGCATATGTCCTTATCCGGCAACTGAGGAAGGGTGTTTTGGATGCAGCGCTGCAGGGATGACAGTTATAAGATAAAAAGACTCGGACAGATTTTCTCCGGAAAACGGGTGGGAGATCTTCTGGTCGCTCTCCTGCCGGAGGATCCGGGCATAAAATCAGTGATCGATCCCATGGCCGGCCGCGGAGACCTGCTTCAGGCAGCGCATGGCAGATTCCCCGGGGCAGAGACGATTGCGGGGATAGACATAGATCCGGAAGTGACAGAGCTGTGTAAAAAAAATCTGCCGGATGCACAGATCACCCAGGGGGATGCATTCAAAAGCAAAAATATAAATCTGACCTGCGGATGGGATCTGGTGATCACAAATCCTCCGTATGTCAGATACCAGACACTGAAGAGCAATCCGGAGGCCGGACTGCCGGACGGCAGCGAGATAAGAAAAAATCTGACAGAGCATATCCGGCATTCGATGATTTTAGACGACGATGAGAAGCAGCTGTATCTGGATATCACCAAAAGGTATTCCGGTCTTTCAGATATGGCGGTTCCCTCATGGATCCTGTGCGCATCTATCGTGAGGCAGGGCGGATATATCGCGATGGTTGTCCCGGAGACCTGGCTGAACAGAGATTACGCAGTGCCAATCCAGTACCTTCTGCTGCGGTGCTTTGAGATCCTTGTAGTCGTCCGGGATGCCGAATCCGCATGGTTTGAGAATGCAGAAGTCAGAACCTGCCTTGTGATCGCCAGAAGGAAAAAAAATGAGCCGCTGGAAGGGAACCGCGGAGAAACAGTATTCCTGGAGACAGGTTCCGCGGTCATTGACGGTGATTCGCTGGTCGGGAGAATGCAGTATGGCGAAAAGGCCGGATATGAGGCATTAAATCAGATTCTGTCTGTAAAGGCAGCGATTTCAGGCAGAGGCTTTACAGCCAGGACTGTCCCGGCACCGGAATTATTCCCCGGGCTGATGCGTGAACTGTCATCCGGGGTCTGGGTTCGCGAAGACGACAGGCAGGATTTTGTGGGGAATGGAGTTCTGCCGGCAGAAATCGGAGTTCTGACCGGGCAGTATGCAGACCTTGAGTATGTGTCCCTGTCTGATCTGGGCTGGTCAGTCGGGCAGGGCCTCAGAACCGGCGCAAATGATTTTTTTTATGTACAGCTGATTTCTGAAGAGGGACTGATGCCGCTGGTGCGGACAGAAGGATGGTATGGACGCAAGATAAGGATTGCAGACGGAAACCTGAGAAAAGTACTTAAGAAGAGAAGCGATGTAAAGGGGATTGTTGCCGGATATGACGACCTGACAAAGTGCATAATTTACATTCAGGATCAGGTGAGAAGAAAAGATTGGCGGAGATTGTCCCGGGCAGCTTCTGAAAAATATTCTGTAATGGATCCGGAATTAGACGGCTATATTTCCGAGGGGGAGACATATATTTCCCCTTCGCACGGCAAAGTGTTTAAGGAATTGTCGGCTGTTAAGACAAATGAAAGACAGTCGGAGGACGGATTTGACCGTTTCTGGTATATGCTTCCCCCGCTCAGGGAGAGGCATATGCCGGATCTGTGCATGTCCCGTGTCTGTGGAGGAACCCCGGAGGTTCTGTTTGTAAACCAGAGGGAAGGGAGAAGGATTGTGGCGGACGCAAATTTTATCACAATGTGGAATCCGGATCCTTCTGCACGAATGAGAGCTTTTGCGATCCTGAATTCTGTCTGGACAAAAGCGTTTCTTGAAGCTTCCGGCACAGCCATGGGCGGAGGTGCGCTGAAGGTTGAAGCCAGTCATGTGCGAAAGCTTATTTTCCCGAGGATCGAATCCGCAAAAGAAAGAGAGCTTGAAAGCCTTGGGGAAAGGATCGCGAGGGAAAAGGCGATCAGCAGAGAGCTTCAGGATCAGATAGATGCAGCAGTCCTGTCCCCGTTTGGGGATGAGGGGGGAGCGGCTCTGAAAAGACAGCTGGATCATCTGCTTGAAAGAAAACTGTGGGAGAGGAGTGGGCGAAGTAATCAGAAATGAATAAGGACGAACTGAAATCTTTTGCTGCTGCCGCGCAGCATGAAATTGAGAACGGTGCTGCAGAGGATAAACTCAGGCATTTGCTTACAAATTGCCTGGGAAGGATATTCCCGGATTCGCCGTGGTGGGTTCAGGCACATGTGATGGGTACAGAGACCCGCCTTTATTTTGCCAACGCACAGGGAGAAGAGAGGATCGGCTTTGCCGATTCGGTGGTTGGAAAAACGGCGATTGAATATGAAAAGAATCTGACTATACCGGGTATATACAGTGAAGGCTATCATCAGACGGAAGAATACTGCGCGGCCCTGTGTAATCTCGGCATCGCGGAGAATGAGATACTTGGAATCCTGTCAGATACCATAAGATGGTATGGGTACACGATCCGCATTACGGGGAATCAGAACAGGGACAGACTGTTCGGGGCAGAAGATATTCAGCTGGAGCAGAAAGACTTTGTTGATCTGTCAGCAGGCACAGAGGAAGAACTGCAGAAGTTTGAACTATTTGTAAATAAATATCTGGGACGCGATCAGTCCAGAATCCTTACTGCCAGAACCTTCGTTCTTGACTTTGGCCTGGAAAGTGATTTCTACCGCAGGGAAATCGGACAATACAGAAGGACTGCGGCTGAGGCGATGCGATCAGATCCTTCTTATGCGGATCTGATCAGGACTGTCTGGCAGAATTTTGTCGCATATTCAGGCGCATCTGAATACGGAAGCTTTGCAATGGAAACCTATGTCAATGAGTATTATCTGGTGACGGTTGCCAAAATTGTGTGTGCGGATATCCTGAATGGCGCACCTCTCATCAGCGATGATGATGAGATCGTGAAAATACTGAACGGACAGTATTTCCTGCAGAAGAATATCCAGAATTTTGTGGACTATGATTATTTCGGATGGCTGAACCAGGCTCCGTATGTTGGCGGCATCATAGAATGTGCAAAAAATATCCAGAAGCTCCTGGGGAGCTATGACTTTAAGGTGATCGCTGATGAGGATCTGTTTGGGGCCCTGCTGGCCCAGCTGTCAGATCGTGAGCACAGGCTGCTTCTGGGACAGGATTTTACGCCTCACTGGATTGCGGAAAGCATGGTGGAGCATGTTCTGGGAAATATGGATGAAGATCCGCGGATGCTGGATATGTGCTGCGGTTCCGGGGTGTTTCTGATCGAGGCAATAAAAAGTGTCAGAGAGAAGTATGGCATCTGTGCGGAAAACTATAATATCGTTAAGGATGAGCTGGTCTTTTCCTGTGTTATGGGATTTGATATCGACCCTCTTGCGGTCATGCTTGCAAAAGTAAACTGGATCATGTCGATGAGGGATCTGTTCCCCTGCCATAAGGGTCAGATCACGGTTCCTGTTTACCATGCCGACTCGCTCTTTGCGGCGACGCCGGTTACGCATAATATGCCTTCCGCAGCAGGGGAATCTTATGTCATGTACTTTGACGACAACAGGGTTGAGATCCCCGGATATATGCTGACCCCTGCCCATATGCGTGCATTTGACGCGTTTCTGTCCGTATGCTACAAATATGCGATGAAGAGAGCAAAGCAGGAAGAGAGCAGCCTTACAGAAGATCAGCTTGATGCGATTGTATCATTTGTTGAGAAGGAGAGCAGAACGCCTTCTCTGCAGAAGGAAAGACAGGCTCAGAGGAAAGCAGCGGACGGCCTTATCCGTCAGCTGGAACGCCTTCAGCGGCAGGGAAGAAACGGGATCTGGTATTTCATCCTGAACAACAGCTACCGGCCGGGTCTGGTCACGCACCAGTTTAACTGTATGATTTCTAACCCTCCGTGGCTTGCAATGAGCAGGCTTGCCGATAATCCGTATAAGAAGGTTCTCCAGGAGAAAAATGATGCATTCGGCATGAAACCGCCGGGAGCGTCCCACCTGCATATGGAACTGGCCACTACATTTCTGCTGTCTTCCATTGACAGGTATCTGAAAAACGACGCACACTGGATGTGTGTAATGCCGGGAAGCATCATGAGCGGATACCACCATGCTCCGCTCAGAATGGAAAAATACAGAAACTCAAAGCATCCTGTTAATGCCTGCATGGATACGATCTGGGAACTCCCGGCGTCTGCATTCAAGAATAAGGCAGTTGTGCTCGGAGGAAGAAAAACAGATCAGAGATCTGAATATCCCCTTCAGGGAAGAATATATGAAGGGCCTGGTATATATGAGGCGTGTGGCTATACGATGAACAGGCAGGGCAGCCGCTGTGCGTGGACAAATAAGGGTGAGAGTGCAGAGCTTCTGGATGTAATCAACCCCAGTCCCTGGGAATTTCGGCAGGGTGCGGATATCATGCCGAGGACGGCCCTGTTCCACAGGTTTATTCAGATGCCGAATGGTCTGTGGATGGTCAGGAGCATAGAAAACCGGTCGGATCTGTATTATCTGCTCAGCGACTGCCATAAAGACATATGCAGAACGCTGGAAGCAGACGGTTTCAGCGGCGATTACATGTACGATTGTCTGATTTCAAAGCATTTGTCTCCGTTTATTGTTTCTGAACCTGCGAAGATGATACTTCCGGGGAAAAAGACAGACGGAAAATGGAGGGGGCTGACGGACAGTGAACTGGCTTTGATGAATCCGGGGACTTCCTATGTGTTCAGTGAGATTCAGGATCACAGCGGGATGCCGCTGCAACGCTTATTTGACCAGAAGATCAATATCAGAAATAAACTGGACGAGCAGGATTTTCTGATGAAGCGGTGGCTGGTTTTGTCTAATGCAGGCGGTACAAATCCATGCGCGGCTTATCTTGACCTGGAACGGTTAAATAAAAGCAGGCTGATCATTGATCAGACATTGTACTGGTATTCTGCGGAGACGGAGGAGGAAGCCCTGTACGTTACCGGGATACTGAACAGCGCTGTCCTGTCTGAGGCTATAACCGATTTTCAGCCGCAGGGAGGATTTGGCCCGCGTCATATTCACACAATACCGTATAAAATAATCCCGCGGTATGATGGATCAGACGATGCACATCAGGAGGTCGTCTCAGCGACGAGAAAGCTTATTTCAGAGTGGAGGATCTGCTGTAATCCGGAATCTGTCGGGAAATATCTGTCTCCGGACAGCGGAAGCTTAAACAGCCGGAGAAGGAAGCTGCAGGCTGCACTTAAGACACTGACGTCATATGAAAGCTATGAGGAAGCGTGCGGGAATGTTCTTTGTGCCGGATGATACCGGGATCGGATGCCGTCAGCCACGCGGAGGAGATATGCGATGGACAAGAAATATCTGATCACCCGCATGGATGGGAGGATCTATTCGTTCCTGATGAGCGGGCAGGATGCGGTGGAGATACACTGCGACGCAGCGCATGACGAGTATGTGATCGGGAATATTTACGTCGGAAGGATCAAAAACATTGCGAAGAATATCGGGGCGGCTTTTGTGGAGATCGCGCAGGACATGGTCTGCCATCTGGCGCTTGACGACATAAAGCATCCCATCTACACGAAAAAGGGAACCTCCGCCCTGCCGCAGGCCGGCGACGAGCTTCTTGTCCAGATCGCGCGGGAGGGCATGAAGACGAAGCGACCGTCTGTGACGACGAATCTGTCCCTGCACGGAAAGTATGTGCTGCTGACCACCGGAACCGACAGGGACGCGGTCTCTTCAAAGCTGGACCGCGCAGAGAAGCAGAGACTGCTGTCGCTCGCCGAAGAATTTTCCTGCCAGGCGGCCGCAGGCGGTGTCCGCAGCTGGCTTTTCCGCACGAATGCGGGAGGGGCGCCCGTCGGGCTGCTGCAGCGGGACATGGAGCTTCTGAACAGGGAGTATGAGGCGCTGATGGAAAAGGCCCGGTACCGGACCTGCTATTCGTGCCTGTACCGGATGCCGGCCGCGTATCTGCTGAGGCTGTCCAACCTGTATGATTCCGAGGCAGAGAGGATCCTGACGGACGAGGCGGATCTGCATGAAGAGATCCTGGCATATCTGACCGCGAGCCAGCCGGAGGACGTGCGAAAGCTGGTATTTTATCAGGATGACCTGCTGCCGATGAAAAAGCTGTACTCTCTGGAGAGACAGCTCGCGGAGGCCCTGCAGGAGCGCGTGTGGCTGAAATCCGGCGGATATCTGGTCATTCAGCCGACGGAGGCACTGACCGTGATCGACGTGAACACCGGGAAATTTGAGGGCGGCAGGAAGCGCGAGGCTGCCTTTCTGAAGGTAAACTGCGAGGCCGCCGTCGAGATCGCGCGCCAGCTGAGGCTGCGCAATATAAGCGGCATTATTATCATCGATTTTATCAACCTGGAAGAGGAAGAATCCCGGAAAAAGCTGCTTGCGACGCTGGAGGCAGAGCTGAAAAGAGACCCGATCCGCACGACGCTGGTGGATATGACGAGGCTGTCCCTCGTGGAGGTCACCCGCCAGAAAAAGGAGAAGCCGCTGGCGGAATGTATGCGCGCGGTATTTCCGGACAGATAGTTGCCAGAATAATTTCGTCCTGAATTTTATCCTGAATTTTATCGCTTAAAATTGCTCTAAAATGAAATAAAACACTTGACGAAAAAGGAATGTGATTGTATCATAAATATAGTAAATATTGCCTGAGTTTCCAGGAAGAATGTTTTCTGACCAAAGGTTATTTTTCCAATTATTGTGTCCATAGCAGAAGAGGTTACTGTTTAGAAACAGTAACCTCTTCTGCTTGCAGGCAGGGTTGTTTCACGAAGAAAATATTAAACCGAAGAAAGATTGATTTTATCGGGAGTTATGGATACTATACAAAATT
>CANRBX010000012.1 GCA_947628955.1 uncultured Lachnospiraceae bacterium
GCTTATTTTATAGGAATTTCCTGGGGTGTTTCAATTTTGGGGATGCTCGATGGCATACCTAATTGCAATCGTTACAGATTAAATTTTTATTAAATGTGAGATTTTCCACCATTTTAGCACGCAAAAAATCAGTTTTGTTACCAAAAAATTACCAGCGTAGTGTATAATATATAACGTGCAGACAGAAATATAATTATTTCCGGAAAAGGTTGTGTGTCATATGAGGGAGAGATATAATCTTTACAGACAGACAGACAGACAGACAGACAGACAGACAGACAGACAGACAGACAGACAGACAGAATTTTATTCTGTCTTTTCGGCGTTTCTGAAATAAGATAGAGGTATCAGCACTATCTCCGGGTCACAGGGAATCCCTATGGCCCGTGAGGTGGCTTTTTACTCTTCGGCAGGCAGGGCCGCGCCGTGCTGACGCGGAAAAATTTTCCTGCCGGATAAAGATGTTTCATGCACGGATGAACAGAGTGTGCAGATGTAGATTCAAAGGAATACCTACCCTTATAAAAGGTATACCGGAAAAGGACGGGATATCTTTTCAGATAAAATCAGATGGATAAAAACTTTATAAAGAAAGGACAGGTATAAGCTATGAAGATCAGGAGTTGGAACAGAGTGCTGGCAATGCTTCTTGCAGTGGCGATGGCTGTAAATTCCCAGAGCACCATGGCACTGGCGAAAGTTATTGGTATGAGGCAGGGCGGCGTCCAGCAGCAGGAAACCCCTGGAATCGGGAATCCGGAGACTTTCGGAGACGAGAATGCAGTGCTGAACACGGTCACGTTCGTGAAAATGGAGGGGGCTGTGATTAAGGTCGGCGATGAAGAGATCGACAATGAAGGGACGGCAGAGGCGAAGGACGGGACGATCATCTTCTCCGTCTTCCCCGAGGAAGGATACGAGATCACCCGCGTGCTGGTGGACGGCGAAGAGGAAGCCGAACACACAGCAGACGAAGAGGGCGAAGAGAATGCGTACGAGTACATAATCGAGCACATTCAGACAGACGAGACCATTGTCAGCGTGGAGACGCAGGCCGTGGAGACGGAAAAAGTATCCGAGGCCGAGAGCGGGGCACAGACTCCTGCGGAGACAGAGACGCAGGCTGTGGTGGGAGAAACCGTGACGGAAGCGGAGACAACGGTTCCGGCAGAGCAGACTGAGATGGCTGCACAGGAAGAGACCGCGACCGAGGGCGTACAGACTGAGACGGCAGCTGAGACGCAGATAGTGGCAGAAGAGCCTGTAACCGAGGCTGCACAGACCGAGACTGAGACGCAGACAGTGGCGGAAGAGCCTGTAACCGAGAGTGTACAGACCGAGGCCGTGGCAGAAGCGGACACAACGCTTCCGGCAGAGCAGGTTACTGAGACGGAGCAGACCGAGACCGAGACGGTAACAGAGACGCAGGTCGTGACGGAAGAGACGGCGACTGAGGGCGCACAGACTGAGGGAGTGACAGAAGCGGACGCACTGGCTCCGGCAGAGCAGGTCACTGAGGCAGAGCAGACTGAGAACGAGACTGAAATGCAGACAGTGGCGGAAGAGCCTGTAACTGAAAACGTACAGACTGAGGGAGTGACAGAAGCGGATACAACGGCTCCGGCAGAACAGATCACTGAGACAGAGCAGACCGAGACAGAGACTGAAGCAGTGATCGAGACGGCACAGACCGAGGCAGCGGCGGAAGCGGCGCAGACTGAGGAAGCAACAGAGGCTCCGGCACAGAACCCGGCTCTGACAGCAGGAGATATGGGAATGGACGGCCCGTCGTTTGACGGACAATCCATCGGCGGATATTCTATCGGCGGATCCCTGCCCGGCACACCGATCATGAGAGTACCTGGAAGCGAAGAGAAGTCAACAGAGGCTCCGGCAGATCAGACCGAAGTAGAGACTGAAGCTGCGCAGACGGAGGAAGTGACCGAGGCGGCGACGGACGTCACGGCGGCAGCGGACGGCAGCGTGACGGTAAGCGCGGCGGAGGGCGTGCTCCCGGCCGGGACGCAGGTGGAAACGGCAGCAGCGGATCAGGACGCGGCGATGGATGCGGTAAGCGCGCAGCTGCAGCAGGAAGATCCGGAACTGAACCTGAAAGATGTTTACGTGGCGGATATTACCCTGAAAGATGCGGACGGAAACGCAATCCAGCCGAACGGCGACGTGACCGTGACGATTACTGGCCTTACGGTACCGGAGGGTGCGACCTGGGCGGCGGTTTACCACATTGACGCGGACGGCGCGGCCACCAAGGTGGCGGATGTTGTTCCGGCGGAAACCGTGAGCTTTACCGCAAGCCATTTCAGCACCTACGCGGTAGCGTTCGGAAGCAAACCCGCATTCACGACGCCAGCGCAGAACCAGACTCCGACAGCGGGAGATATGGGAATGGACGGCCTGTCGTTTGACGGACAGATACCTGTGACGACAGGAACAAAAAATGGAATGACTACTATCGATGGAATTCCTCAGCCAATCGCTGCCGGAATGAGTCCTCAGACAGTATATGTCTATGTTGCCGTTGAAGGCGATTTCAGAAATGTTATAGGAGAGCCTTGGAATAATGCATATGGTAACAATGGTATAACTTGGGTTGTTGTTGGTAAAATTGATGGTGTAAATTTGCCTGACGTGAATAATTGGAAACAGAATAAGGGGAAGGACTATGCCTCAACGTTTGGGGAAGAAAATTTGAAGGCCTTGCTTAAAAATAATCTTCAGAGATGGACAACAAGAGGTAGTGTACCGCAGAATTTGAATAAACTGCTGGATTATTACTTTGAGGATATTGAAGTAAACTATGATGGAACTGGTTCAAAATATGGACTTTATGTTACCAATACTGCCAGTGGATATAGTATGCCATATGGTGGGAATTATTGGCATCTCGATCTCTATCTTAATGTGAGGCCATACGAAAATCTTGCTATCGAGAAGAAAGTCATAAATGACGAGAATGGTACAAAAAAATTTAAAGAAGGAGAGACAGTAGAATTTGAGATCACTGTTACAAATAAAGGAACTACGACTTTAAGCAACATTCATGTGACAGATGAACTTTCCAGAGCCGCACTTAAACAGGGCAGCGGCTATACTATTCAAGACGGTCAGGCTGTGATTGGTACTCTTAATAAAGGTGCAATAGTCACAATCAAGGCATCTTATGTTGTGCAGAAAGATGACCTTGGAAAAGGAACAATCACTAACCATGCTGTTGCGAAGTGGGGAAGTAATACCGTTCGTGGTCAGGATACCTTTAATGTAGCAGATGGGACTATAAATGTTACGATTCAAAAAAATTGGGATCACAAAGGAGCCGACGAGACGGATAAGAAAACCGAGGCATCTTTCCAGTTGCTGAGGGATGGAAAACTCGTTGGAAGTCCAGTGACAATACATGAGAATAATTCCTATACATGGGAAAATCAGCCAATAGGTAACTATTCGATCTCTGAGGGTTCTGTAGACGGTTATAATTCAGAGATATCGGAGCCCAATGTTGATGATAAAGGGAATATTACTTTTACGGTGACCAATACTTTTACCGGTAAAGATATAATGGCTGACGTCGCTGCAATGAAAAAATGGGCAGGTGTCGAAGAAGGAAATACACTTCCTGACTCAGTTCACCTGCAGATTAAGGAGGGCACAAGTGTTGTCGCTGAGGGCGATGTCAAGGCTGAGAGCGAATGGAAACTTACAAAAGAACTGCCGAAGTATGACAGCAATGGCAACAAGATTATCTACACGGCAGATGAAGAGTCTGTGCCGAATGGGTATGAAAAAACAACCGACGGCCTGACTGTCACGAATAAATACACCGGTGGCGAAACGAGCGTCGATGTGAAAAAGGTATGGGAACCGGCAGGTCTCGAACATGATTCGGTCACGGTGACGCTGAAGAACGGTGATGCAGAAGAAGGAACACTGAGTCTGTCGGCTGAGAATGAATGGAAAGGAACTTTTGATAACCTCCGCAAGTATGGGACGGATGGAAATCCCATCAACTATACGGTGGAAGAGATCCGTGTGGACGGCTACACGTCAAAAGTTACTGGTTCCATGGAGGAAGGTTTCGTTATCACAAACACACTGCAGACAGGTTCTCTGATAATAAAAAAGACTGTAAAAGCACCGGAAGGTACAGAAACTGGTGCATTTAGCTTTACGATTACTGGTCCGTTTGTGGGAGAATCCGTTTCTGGAAAGGACGGTAGCACGTATCCTGTGACTTCGAGCGGCGAAGGCACCGGTACGGTCAAGGTTGAGGTAGCAGCGGGTGGCAGTGTCACATTGACAGTACCTGCAGGTACATATACAGTGGCGGAGACCGGAGCAGAAGGAAACAAAGTAACAGTAAGCGGGCATGATTATACCGTTTCTCCGGCTTCTCAGAATGTGACGGTGGAAACGGACGACAGTGAAACGGTTACGTTTACCAATACGATCGCAGACCATAAAGAGATTACTGTTACCAAGACCTGGGATGACCAGGGTAATAAGTATGGCCTGCGTCCGGAACCATTTGCAGTGACGCTCACAGGAGAAGGAAAAGAATATTCTGTGAATAACTGGAGCGGCACAGATAGCAGCATCTGGAGCGGTACGGTATCTGTACCTGCATATGATGCAGATGGTGTAGCAATTACCTATACGGTAACAGAGACTACCGATGTGCATTACACGGCGGGTGCGGGTAATACAGCTGCAATCACGCCGGCACAGGGCGAGGATTCTGTGGAGCTGAAAAACTCTCTGAAGACGGGCAGCCTTACCTTCCACAAGATAGTAAAAGGACTCGGAGAGGAAGAGGCAAGGGAGGATACGTTTAAATTCACGGTTACCGCTCCGGATGGAGTAACAGGTCTGGAAACCAGTTATTCGTTACAGAATGATGGGAATATGACTTTGTCCGGTATTCCTCTGGGTGCGTACACGGTGACAGAGACCGGGACAGAGGGATTGAGCCAGCATGTCTATAAGACCAGTGTAGATGGCAAAGAGGAGAAAGAAACAACTGTGACTCTCACAGAGGAGAGTAGCAGCGCAGATGTCACCTTTACCAATACGGCACAGACTGTCAATTTTGATTTGAGTGCAGGACTGGGTGAAATTGCGACCAAGACCCTGAACGGCCGTGCCATGAGACAAGACGAGTTTTCCTTTGCTGTGACGGACAAGGCAGGAACGCAGGTAGCGACCGGTTCTAATCTGGCAGCGAATTCGGGCGAGATAGCGGCAATTGATTTCGACGGCGGGACTTTAACCTTTACAAAGACGGGTATATATACCTATGTGATAACGGAGCAGATTGAGGGTGTGAATCCGCAGAATGGCATTGCTTACGATACCAGTTCTTTCAAAGTACAGGTTACAGTAAGTGAGGATGAGAACGGCGGCTTGAAAGCAAAGATCACAGGAATAAAGAAGGTAGATGGAGATATTGAAAAAGAGGTAGAAAAGGCTGCGTTTGTAAACGAATATTCTACAATGCCGACCTCTTTCTCTCTTAGCGGTACAAAAGAGCTTACAGGACGGCCGCTGGAGGGTGGCGATTTCACCTTTGAGATTACCCAGGTGGCGGACGATCAAGGGAAGGAATTAACGAATGATGATGTGAGGGCGAATCCTGCAAGCGCAACGGTTTTAAATAATATAGATGGTCAGTTTACAGAAAACTTCAGCTTCTCTGCTGCGGGAACCTACTATTTTAAGATAACGGAGCGGAATGGCGGAGAATCCGGCATGATATATGATGGGCATTCTTATGTCGTGGCGGTACAGGTTACAGATAACGGCAATGGTACACTGGCTGCAAAGCCTGTGAATGATGCGGAGCTTTCGATATTATTTAAGAATACCTATGAAGCAAAGGGAAGCTATGCCGTTAAGGCAAAGAAAACCCTGAAGGGCAGAACCCTGAACAACGGCGAGTTTAACTTTACACTTACGCCTGAGGGTAGTGCGCCGATGCCGGCAGGCCAGGATTCTCTGATTGCCTCCAATGATGTCAATGGTAACATCAGCTTCAATGAGATTCCGTTTACACAGGATGATATCGGTAAAACCTATACGTATACCCTGAAGGAAGCGGAAGGAAACTTAAACGGTGTAACATATGATCAGAATTCCTATACAGTAACGGTTACGGTAAAGGATGCCGGGAATGGCAAGTTAGCGATTTCGCAGAACACCGTACCAGAATTTGTGAATACTTTTGATCATGGCACCACGGAAATAACAGGAACCAAGACCTGGCTGGATGGAAACAATGAGAGCAATACGCGCCCGGAAAAACTGACTCTGACACTGTATGCAAACGGAAATCCAGTGGAAAACGCTGTGCCAGAATGGACAAAAACAGAGAACAGCAATAAGTGGATGTATAGGTTCACTAATCTTAAGAAGTTTACCGAGACGGGTGATGTGATCAATTATACGGTGCAGGAGAGCTTGCCGGAAGGCAGCGCATATGAGTTGGTACCTAGTGAAGGATATAACTTCACCAACCGGCTGAAGGATAATCGCGATGTGACGGTCAGCGGTACAAAGACATGGGTGGATCCGGAAGGTACACAGCACGAGAACAGCAGCCTGATGCTGACACTGAAGCGCAAGACGAAAAATGACAGCGATTGGCAGACGGTGTCGGATGCTGTGGCTGTATGGAAAGATGAGGGCTATAGCTTCTCTAATCTGGACCGCTATGACGACAACGGATATGCTTATGAGTATGATGTGGAAGAGACGAAGGTAGAGGGTTATGAGGGCCAGAAGACGGGTCCTGTAAAGGTTAATGGCGGCAACTGGATCGTAAACTTTACGAATACGATCGAGCAGGATAAGAGTGTGGTGGTAGCTGTAACCAAGAAATGGGTGCAGCCGGATAACATGAACCATCCAGCAGTGAAACTGCAGCTGACGCGCGATGGTGACCCGGTTGAGGGCGAAGGCTGGACGCTAACGCTTCCGGCTGGCACGAACAAAGAACAGAGTGACAGCTTCAAAAATCTTCCGAAGTATGCAGTGGATGGCGCCTGGGGCTTGATGGGAAAAGATTTGGACGGCCATGCGTTTAACTATTCTGTGGAGGAGGTATCTTCACCTGAGTTAGACGGATACACAAGTTCAGACCCGGTTCTGGATGAAAACGGCGTCTGGATCATTACTAATACGATTAAGCAGGACAATACGGTTTCTCTGAATTTTGAGAAGATCTGGGTCGGCCCGCCAGATACGCAGAGCATTACCGTGAATCTGCTCTGTGACAGAGAAAAGACAGGCGAAATCGCAACGCTGCGAAAAGGAACGACAGAAGGTTCGTTTATTGAGCTTCCGAAGTATGCGGTGGATGACGCCTGGGATCTGCCGGGAGATGACCTGGACGGCCACGAGTTTGTCTACTCGATATCGGAGGAATCCGTAGAGGGATATGAAGATCCGGTAATTGTGCAGAAAGATGGTACCTGGACGATTACCAATACCATCTCACAGGTGGAAACGCAGGTGAAGGTTACCAAGGAATGGGATTTGGTAGAGGGCGAGACCGCACCGGCTGTTACTATGACCTTGTACCAGGACAGTGTTCCGACTGATCAGTCGGTGATACTGACGGGAGAAAAACTCAGCCATACATTTACCAAACTTCCGAAGTATGCGGTGGCTGGCGCCTGGAATCCGGCAGGAGCTAACTTGGACGGCCACGAATTTAAATACACCGTACAGGAAAGCGCTGTTCCCGGCTATACGACAGTTGAATCAGTAGAAGGAACGGATGAAGCCGGGGATAAGACGTTTACCTTTACTAATAAGGCAGACACCAGAACGATAAAGGTGACCAAGAGCTGGCAGGATGGCAGCGGACGGCCTTTGGCAGCGGAGCTGATACCGAAGGAAGGGCTTGTTGTCTCACTGAACCGCAATGGAAATCCGTATCCGAACAAAGAGGATCCGCGCACTTTGACCCTGAATAAGAGCAACAATTGGACGGGCGAATTTACCGGTCTTCCAACGCATGACGCGCAGGGCAAAGAGTACAGCTATTCTGTAACGGAAACTGTTCCGGAAGGATTTACAGCAGATAGTAATGGAACTGTCAGCGTCGGTGCAGACGGTACAGCGGCTCTGGTGAATAGGAAGAATGATGATGCGCCGAAGAATCCGGAGAAGACTGCTGCGATTGCATCGGATTCTCTGGTGACAGAGTCCGGCATCGATATGGTGGAAAAGGGCGGCACTGTTACTTACACCATCAGCTGGTACAATCACAAGAATACGCCGGCGGATGTAACGATCACGGATACACTTCCGGCAGGCGTGAGTTTTGTGAGAGCTTCGGAACCTGGCACAGAAGAAAAGGGTGTAGTGACCTGGAATCTGAGTAACCAGCAGCCGTTTACCGGCGGTACTGTGACCGTGACAGTGCAGGTGGATGAAGTGCCGGAGGGACGCACACTGTCCAATACAGCGAACGTTTTCATTGATGAGGTGAAGCAGAGCTCTGAACCGTGTAACGTGACGGTAGCGGATCCTTCCTGGACGATTACGAAGGCAGTTGAACCGGCAGACGCAGAAGTAGAAGTAGGTAAAGAACTGACCTATACGGTTACAGTGACCAATACCGGAAACGTGACATTAAAGGAAGAATTTACCGATGAGTTTATGGTGGATGGCGAAAACCGGACATTACCGCTAGAGCTGAAAAATCTGGCGAAAGGTGTCTCCTGCGAAGGAGGAACCCTTACCCTGCCGGTTGGCGCGACCGCGACCTTTGAAGCGAAATATACAGCAGGCAATACCGATAATATTCTGAAGAATGTGGCAGCATATGGCGGAACGACTGATGAGGTTACGACTTCTGTGAAGGATGCGCCGGCATGGACGGTCGAGAAACAGGTATTCCTTGTGACCGGAGCGGAAGAGCGTAAACTGGATGACAATGCAGCTGTACAGCCGGGCAATGTTCTGAAATATCAGATCACCATTGCAAATACGGGTAATGTAACGATTGAAAAGGAAGTAGAAGATACTTTTAAGGTGGATGGCAAAGCGCAGTCTCTGTCTCTGACCCTGACGCAGGGCAGCACCGGTGAGTACACCAATGGCAAGGCAATTCTCGATGAGAATGAGAGCATTGTGCTTGAGGCGGTCTATACGGTGGGCGATACAGACAGTGAACTGGTCAACGCGGTGCAGGCAGGTGATCCGAGCCACACGGATACGGTGACGACGACAGTCGAGGATACGCCGAAATGGTCTGTGGAAAAGAGAGTGTCTAATACCGGAACCGGTGAGGGCGGCGCGTTCCGTCTCGGCGAGCGGGTGAGATTTGAAATTGTCGTCAGCAATGACGGGAATATGGATCTTACTAATGTGACAGTGGCCGAGCTGCTGGATGGCGCAAAGTTTACGGATGGTGCAGGCTACACGGTAACCGATGGAGGAGCCAAGGCGCTGATTGAGAAGCTTGCGAAGGGTGGTAAGGTGACGCTGTACGCGGGCTACACAGTGCAGGAAGAAGATCTGGCAAAGACGATTACGAACGGGGTAACAGCATCGTATGATAGTAGAGTGATGTCGGATTTTGCGGACTTCAAGACAGAAGCGTGGGTTCCGAAGCTGAGCGTGCGGAAGACCATTACCGGCGGAAGCAACGATTGCTTTAAGCTGGGAGATCTGGTGACCTTCCATGTTGTAGTGAAGAACGAGGGGAACCTGACGATCAGCGATATCGATGTAACGGATGAGCTGACCAAGAGCGAGTGGTGGAGTGACAGGGATTGTACGCAGTCAGCAGCAAATATTTCTGAAACCCTTGCACCGGGCGCACAGCTGGATCTCTACACGAAGTATACTGTGACGGAAGCGGACATTCTTGCAGGCCGGATTGTGAACACAGCGGTTGCAGCAGGAACCGCATCGAACAATGAAAAAGTGCGTGCGCAGGGTGCTGCAGTTGTAAGGCCGGTAGATCCGAACGGCCACCTGACAATCACAAAGGATACGACAAGCACGCCGGCGAACGGTACCGCTTATGAGCTGGGCGAGACGATCACCTATGAGATCACGGCGACGAACGATGGTAACCTGACACTGACGGATATCACGGTGACAGATGAACTGACCAATGATACTTGGCCGATTGAGAGCCTTGCACCGGGCGGGAGCGAGACCTTCACAGCATCCTATGTGGTGACGGAGAAGGATATCCTCGCGGGCCATGTGCTGAATGAGGCGACGGCGACAGGCACAAGCCCGGATCCGGAGGAGCCGGAAGTACCGGTAGAGCCGGGCGAGGACGATGAACCGACCCAGACGCCGAATCCGAGTCTGTATGTGGAGAAGAAAGCGGAGCAGAAGCCGGGCGGCTATAAGCTGGGCGAGAAAGTTGAATTCACGATTACAGTGAAGAACAACGGCAATGTAACGATCAGTGACATCACAGTGGCCGATAAGCTGACCGGCAATACGGGGGAGGCTGCATGGCCGATCGATAGCCTTGCACCGGGCGCGAGTGAGACCTTCACAGCATCCTACGTGGTGACGGAAGATGATATTCTGGCAGGGAAGATTAAAAATGTTGCAACTGCAGCAGGAAAAGATCCGGAAGGTCAGGAAGTGTCTGCGGAAGGCAGTAAGACCGCTGATACCGAGGATGAGAATCCGCGGCTGAAGGTGACGAAGCGCAGAAACGGTCTGAGCGACGGCTATGAACTGAACGCTGAGGTGATATTCCATGTAATAGTTGAGAATACAGGCAACCTGACGATCAGTGAACTCCAGCTAACGGATAGTCAGACCGGGAGCAAGTGGTGGAAGAACAGAGATTGTACGGAGGAAGCAGACATTCCGGGATCTCTTGCACCAGGCGCACAGCTGGATCTTTACACGAAGTATGTGGTGACGGAAGATGATATTCTGGCAGGTAAAATCGAGAACATAGCGGAGGCAGAAGGAATTGCATCGAACGGGAATCCTGTAAACAACAGGGACAATGCATTTGCGACTTCGGTGGAACCGAACGGCCATCTGACAGTGACCAAGGCTACGACAAGCACGCCGGAGAATGGCAAGACGTATGCACTGGGCGAGATGATCACCTACAGCATCACGGCGACGAATGACGGCAACCTGACGCTGACGAATATCACGGTGACGGATGAACTGACGGGCAATAACTGGCCGATTGTGAGCCTTGCACCGGGAGCGAGCGAGACCTTCACGGCAGAGTATGTAGTGACTGAGGCCGATATCCTTGCGGGCAGCGTGGTGAACGTGGCGACGGCGACGGGCACGAGTCCGGATCCGGATGAACCGGAAGTACCGACAGATCCGGGTGACACGGAGGATCCGACCGATCCGAAGAACGGCCATCTGACGGTCACGAAGACCACGACGAGCACGCCGAAGAATGGTACGGCATATGCGCTGGGTGAGACGATCACCTACAGCATTACGGCGACGAATGACGGCAACCTGACGCTGACGGGTATCACGGTGACGGATGAACTGACCGGCAATATCAAGGAGAAAGCGTGGACGATTGATTCCCTTGAGCCGGGAGCGAGCCAGACCTTCACGGCAGAGTACACAGTGACGGAGGCCGACATCCTCGCAGGCAGCGTGAAGAACGTGGCGACGGCGACGGGCACGAGCCCGGATCCAGATGAACCGGAAGTACCGACAGACCCAGGTGACACGAAGGATCCGACCGATCCGAAGAACGGCCACCTGACGATTGCAAAGACCGTGACGAGCACGCCGAAGAACGGTACGGCATACGCGCTGGGTGAGACGATCACCTATAGCATTACGGCGACGAATGACGGCAACCTGACGCTGACGGATATCACGGTGACGGATGAGCTGACCGGCAATATCAAGGAGAAAGCGTGGACGATTGATTCCCTTGAGCCGGGCGAGAGCGAGACCTTCACGGCAGAGTACACAGTGACTGAGGCCGACATCCTCGCAGGCAGCGTAAAGAACGTGGCGACGGCGACAGGCACGAGCCCGGATCCGGAGAAACCGGAAGTACCGGTAGACCCGGGCGAGAAGGAAGACCCAACTGAAAAACTGGGACCGAGCCTCTTCGTGGAGAAGACCGCGGAGACGAAGGAGGGCGGATATGCTCCTGGCGATACGATTACGTACACCATTACTGTGACGAACAACGGAAATGTGACGGTGAACGGTATCACGGTTTCCGACCCGCTGACCGGTGACACCTGGACGGAAATGCCGCAGGCGGAAGGAGAGGCGCAGGGCAGTGCGATTGTACTTAAACCTAACGATAAGGTAAGCTTCACAGCAACGTATACGGTAACCGAGGAAGATATCATTGCGGGCGAGGTAAAGAACGTAGCGACAGCGACAGGCACCGACCCGGACGGCGGAAAAGTGACCGACAGCGATGATGAGACGATTAAGACTGTGACAAAGAACGGTCACCTGACGGTCACGAAGACCACAACGAGTGAGCCGGCGAACGGCGAGACGTATGCGCTTGGCGAGACGATCACCTATGAGATTACGGCGACGAACGACGGTAACCTGACACTGACAGATATCACGGTGACGGATGAACTGACCGGCAATACCGGAGAGAATGCGTGGACGATCGAGAGCCTCGAGCCGGGAGCAAGTGAGACCTTCACGGCGACATATACGGTAACTGAGGCCGACATCCTCGCAGGCAGCGTGAAGAACGTGGCGACGGCGACAGGCACGAGCCCGGATCCGGATAAGCCGGACGTACCGGTAGAACCGGGCGAGAAGGAAGACCCAACGGATCCGAAGGACGGTCACCTGACGGTCACGAAGACCACAACGAGTGAGCCAGCGAACGGCGAGACGTATGCCCTTGGTGAGACGATCACCTATGAGATCACGGCAACGAACGACGGCAACCTGACGCTGACGGGTATCACGGTGACAGATGAACTGACCGGCAATACCGGAGAGAATGCGTGGACGATCGAGAGTCTCGAGCCGGGAGCGAGCAAGAACTTCACGGCGACATATACGGTAACTGAGGCCGACATCCTCGCAGGCAGCGTGAAGAACGTGGCGACGGCAACAGGCACGGGCCCGGATCCGGATAAGCCGGATGTACCTGTAACTCCAGGCGAGAAAGAAGATCCGACCGATCCGAAGGACGGCCACCTGACGGTCACGAAGACCACGACGAGCACGCCAGCGAACGGTACGGCATACGCCCTTGGCGAGACGATCACCTATGAGATCACGGCGACGAACGACGGCAACCTGACGCTGACGGGTATCACGGTGACAGATGAACTGACCGGCAATACCGGGGAGAACGCGTGGACGATTGAGAGCCTTGCACCGGGCGAGAGTGAGACTTTTGAGGCATCCTATGTAGTGACCGAGGCGGATATCCTCGCGGGCAGTGTGCTGAACGTGGCGACGGCGACAGGCACGAGCCCGGATCCGGAGAAACCGGAAGTACCGGTAGACCCGGGCGAGAAGGAAGACCCGACCGAGACACCGGGACCGAGCCTGTTCGTGGAGAAGACCGCGGAGGCGAAGGAGGGCGGATACGCCCTTGGCGATACGATCACGTACACCATTACTGTGACAAACAATGGGAATGTGACGGTAAGTGATATCACAGTTTCCGACCCGCTGACCGGCGATACCTGGACGGAAATGCCGCAGGCGGAAGGCGGTGCGATCGTGCTTGAGCCTGGTGATACGGTAAGCTTCACAGCAGAGTATACGGTAACTGAGGAAGATATCCTTGCTGGCAGGGTGGAGAACACCGCGACAGCGACGGGCACAGACCCGAATGGCGGAGACGTGACCGACAGCGATGACGAGACGGTGACGACGGAACCGAAGAGGGGCCACCTGACGATCACGAAGACCACGACGGGCACACCGGCGAACGGTACAGCATACGTCCTTGGCGAGACGATCACCTATCGGATCACGGCGACGAACGACGGCAACCTGACATTGACAAATGTGGTAGTGACGGATGAGCTGACCGGCAATACCGGGGAGAATGCATGGACGATCGCGTCCCTTGCGCCGGGAGCGAGCCAGACCTTCACAGCGGAGTACGTAGTGACTGAGGCCGACATCCTTGCAGGCAGTGTGGTGAACGTGGCGACGGCGGCGGGCACGAGCCCGGACCCGGAGAAACCGGAAGTACCGGTAGAGCCGGGTGAGAAGGAAGACCCGACCGAGCCGAAGAGCGGCCATGTGACGGTCACGAAGACCACAACGAGCACGCCGGCGAACGGTACGTCATACGCCCTTGGCGAGACGATCACGTATCAGATCACGGCGACGAACGACGGCAACCTGACGCTGACAAATGTGGTAGTGACGGATGAGCTGACCGGCAATACCGGAGAGAATGCATGGACGATCGCGTCCCTTGCACCGGGAGCGAGCCAGACGTTCACAGCGACATATACGGTGACTGAGGCCGACATCCTTGCGGGCGGCGTGGTGAACGTAGCGACAGCGGCGGGCACGAGCCCGGATCCGGAGAGACCGGAGGTACCGGTAGTACCGGGCGAGAAGGATGACCCGACCGAACCGCAGCGCGGCCACGTGACGGTGGCGAAGACGGTGACGGGCACGCCGGCAAACGGTGTGGCTTACATCGTCGGTGAGACAGTGACCTACCAGATCACGGCGACGAACGACGGCAACCTGACGCTGACAAATGTGGTAGTGACGGATGAGCTGACCGGCAACACCGGGGAGAATGCATGGACGATCGCGTCCCTTGCACCGGGGGCGAGCCAGACCTTCACAGCGGTATACACAGTGACTGCGGCGGATGCCGCGGCAGGCAGCGTGCAGAACATAGCGACGGCAGCGACGACGCTCCCGAACGGCCCGGCTGACCCGGAGAACCCGAACGTGCCGGAAGTACCGGTTACCCCGGGACAGGTTGAGGTGCCGGTCGACCCGGGTACAGGGACAGTCACCGTGACCAAGTCGAACGCTGACGCACTGAACGGGGAAGTCATCGCCCTTCCGAACGCACAGTTCCGGGTGGCGCTCTTCTCGGATGCGGCGCTGACACAGCAGGTCGGCGCAGCCCAGACGATCAGCTTCGGTGAGAACCAGGCGGCAGCGTCTGCCACCTTCAGCGGCCTCAACAGCGGCGTATATTACGTAGCCGAAGTGGATGGGACAGGTGCGGTGATCACTGCCGGGGAGTATGACGGCGGACAGTTTGCACCGGGCTATGCAGGCGGCCAGCAGGTGACGGTTGCAGAAATCGGAGGGACGGCGCAGCTCAGCTTTACGAACAACTTCCTGACCCTGCCGGCTGAGTACTACCGTAATGCAACCCTGACCATCACGAAACAGGTGAGGGATGCGTCCGGAAAGAGCATGAATTCAAATGAGACGTTCTATGCCGGTATCTTTGCGGATCCGGAATACACAGTCCTGGCGGACAACGTGGTGACCCCGATCGTGGCCCTGAGCATGGGAGGCCGCTCAAGCGTGAGCGAGTCGGTCGAGGTGACCGTGCCGAACGACGGCGAATCGACCGTTTATGTGACTGAGGTTACGGCGGACGGGACGCCGGTGGAGAATTCTGCAAGCTTCGCGTATGACGTGACTACAGAGAATGCAGCGGTAACCCTGGTCCAGGATGCGAGCGCGGAGACGGTAATTGTCAATACGGCGCAGGAAGAGATGGAAACGAGCAGTGAGCCCGGCAGTGAGGCCGGCGATGAAAACGAGGAAGAGACCGGCGACATTATCGTAGGCGAGAACGGTGCAGCGGGCGAAAACCCGGGCGGAGAGTCCGGAGAAGGCTCAGGGGTATCCAGGAATACGAAGAGCGTGAAGACGGGCGACGAGACCCCGGTCATGTTCTACCTGACACTGCTGCTGGCAGCGGCGCTGGTACTGATCCTTGCATTCTTCTTCCGCAGGAAACGGAGTAAAGAGTAATCTGCGGCAGAGAGAAAGCTGCGGCGGAAGGCAGACAAAATAAGAAAGCTGCGGCAGAGAGAAAGCCGCGTCAGAAGACAGACAAAATAACAGAGTTCTGACCCGGGCGCAGTGCGGCTGAAATATCCGGTATTTCAGCCGGCTGCAGAGCCGGGGACAGGAAAGAACCAACAGGAAAAAAAACAGGAAAAACCAGTAAAAAATCAGTAAAAAACCAGCAAAAACCAGTAAAGAACTGCTGCGAAACTGCAGGGAGGAACCCCATACAGTTTTGCGGCAGTTCTTTTACTGTGCAGAGAAAACAAAAAAATATATTACCCGGTTTCTAAAAATTTTTCGATTTTTTTGTTGACAGAGTTATAGTACAATAAAAACAAATAAAGATTGTAGCTGTTCCGTACAGACCGGATCGTTCGTTCAGAAAAGCATCGGGAACAGATACAGATTTTAAAGGAATGGAGGAAAAGGGCCGTGTCTGAATATATTCTTGAATTAAAAGGCATCACGAAGATATTTCCGGGCGTGAAGGCACTGAACAATGTGCAGTTCCAGCTGAAGCCGGGCGAAGTCCATGCGCTGATGGGCGAAAACGGCGCGGGCAAGTCCACCTTTATCAAGGTGATCACGGGCGTGCACAAGGCGGAAGAGGGCGAGATGTATCTCGAGGGCCAGAAGGTGGATTTCAAGGGGCCGAGAGACGCGCAGGCGGCGGGCATCGCAGCCGTGTACCAGCATCCGACCTCATACCCGCACCTGACCGTGGCGGAAAATATTTTCATGGGCCATGAGATCGTGAAGCGCGGGATGCTGCAGTGGAAGACCATGAACGAGGAGGCGAACAAGCTGCTGAGCCAGCTGAACGCTGATTTCGACTCGACCGCGGAGATGGGCACCCTGAGTGTGGCGCAGCAGCAGATGGTAGAGATCGCCAAAGCGCTCTCCACAAACGCGAAGATCGTCATCCTCGACGAGCCGACCGCCGCGCTGACAAAGAGGGAGTCCGAGGAGCTCTACCGGATCGTTGACAAGCTGAAGGAGGAAGGGGTTTCCATCATCTTCATCTCTCACCGCTTCGAGGATATGTACCGCCTCGCGTCGAGGGTTACGGTATTCCGTGATTCCCAGTACATCGGCACCTACGATGTGAACGGCATCACGAACGCGGACCTGATCAAGGCGATGGTGGGCCGCGAGATCACGGAGCTGTTCCCGAAGCCGGAGGTCAAGCTTGGCAGGGAGATGCTGCGCGTCGAGGATCTGTCGAGGACCGGCTATTTCAAGAATGTATCGTTCTCCGTGCGCGCCGGCGAGATCGTCGGACTGACCGGACTGGTGGGCGCGGGCCGCACCGAGGTCGTCGAGGCTGTCTGCGGCATCACGAAGCCGGATTCCGGCAGGGTGTATCTGGAGGGACAGGAGATCCACATCCACACGCCGAGCGAGGCGATGGAGAAGGGCATCATCCTTCTGCCGGAGGACCGCCAGAAGGAGGGCCTGATCATGAGCTGGGGCCTGGGCCGCAATGTGACGCTCCCGACCATCAGCAAATATGCGAAGAGCGGATTTAACGACGAGAAGAAGGAGCGCGAGCTCTCCAAGGATCTTCTCGAGGAAGTGGACACCAAGG
This sequence comes from uncultured Lachnospiraceae bacterium, assembly GCA_947628955.1. Classification (GTDB taxonomy): domain Bacteria; phylum Bacillota; class Clostridia; order Lachnospirales; family Lachnospiraceae; genus Choladousia. The sequence continues at coordinate 17,597 of CANRBX010000012.1, forward strand.
CTGTCGATATTTTCCAGCCCGCGAGCTCTCTGTCGGGCGGCAACCAGCAGAAGGTCGTCGTCGCCAAGGCCCTGAGCCAGGAGATGAAGGTCGTCATCATGGATGAGCCGACCAAGGGCGTCGACGTCGGCGCAAAGGCCGAGATCTACGCGATCATGGGCGACCTGGCCCTGAAGGGCTATGCGATCATCCTGATCTCTTCGGAGATGCCGGAGATCCTCGGCATGGCCGACCGCATCATCGTCATGTGCAACGGCCGCAAGACCGGCGAACTCTCCCGCGATGAGGCGACGCAGGAGGGCATCCTGGAGCTCGCCATGGAGAAGAGCAAGGGGAAGGAGGGCAAATAAATGAAAGAGAAATCACTGATCAAAAAGATTACAGGCTCCCGTGAGGCGCTGCTTGCGGTCATTCTGATCCTGCTGTTTGTGGTAGTCACGATCCTCAGCCCGTCGTTCCTGACCCCAAAGTCCCTGATGGAGGTGCTGAAGAACAATTCCGTCACGATCATCATGGCCCTCGGAATGCTGTGCGTCATGCTGGTCGGCGGCATCGATATCTCGATCATGTCCACGGCGGCGCTGGCGGGCATGTCGATCGGAATGCTTCTGAAATATGAGAAGATCTCCAGCACGCTGCTGGCCTTTGTGATCGCGATCGTGATCGGAACGGTGTGCGGCGCGGTGATCGGGCTGATCATTTCCAGGGCGGACGTTCCGCCGATCATCGCGACGATGGGCTTCATGTACATCTACCGCGCGATGGCCTACCTGGTCTCGAACGGAGGCGAGTGGGCCGGAGCTGCCACGCTCGGCGATTACAAGGATTTTGCGAACAAGAGCTTTCTGGGCGTGAACAGCATCATCTGGATCATGGTCATCTGCTACATATTCTTTTTCTTCTTCATGAAATGGACACGGACGGGCCGCAAGATCTACGCGGTGGGCAGCAATGCCAACGCGGCTGAGGTCTCCGGTATCAACGTGAAAAATATCAAACTGATGGTCTACACGATGATGGGCTTCCTGGCGGGGCTCGGCGGAGCCGTCCATGTGGCGGTCTATGCGTCGGCCATGCCGGACCTGCAGCAGGGCGGCGAGATGAACGTGATCGCGGCCTGCGTCATCGGCGGCGTGAGCATGAGCGGCGGCAGAGGCACCGTGCTCGGAGCGCTGCTCGGCGCACTGATCCTGGCGACGATCACCCGTGCGCTTCCGCTCGTAGGCGTCAGCGCCCTGTGGCAGAATACGATCAAGGGCGTCCTGATCCTCGTCGTGGTCGTGGTGAACGTGGTCCTGCAGCGTGTCGCTGACAACAATGCACTGAAGGGAAGGGAGATGTAATCATGGCTGGTAAATCTGGAAGAAGTATTAACAATGTGCCGGAAGCGCCTCTGAAAAAGATGATATTCAGCTGGGAAGGCATCCTGGTGATCCTGCTGGTCCTGGTCAACATCTTCTGCGCATTCTACTCTGAATTTTACAATCTGAGCAGCCTTCTGCGCCAGATGCCGATCTACCTGGCGGAGGTGTTCCTGCTTCTGCCGATGGCCTACATCCTGGTGCTCGGCGAGATCGATATCTCGGTCGGCTCGATCGTCTGCCTGTCGGCTACGATGAGCTGTATCGTCTGCAACACGGGCGCCCCGTTCGTCGTAGTCATCCTGACGGCACTGGTGGTCGGGGCTGCGTGCGGCGCGGTCAACGGCTTCATCCTGACGAGATTCACGGAGCTGCCGCCGATGATCGTGACCCTGGCGACACAGATCATCTTCCGCGGCATCGCGGAGATCGTGCTCGGCAGCGGCGGAAGTATTTCCGCGACGAATACGGCCGGGCTTGTGACCCTGTCCGGCAAGGTCGGCAAGGTTCCGTACATTCTGTTCCTGCTGGTGATCCTTGCCGTGATCTTTGCGGTCGTCCTCGGCAGGAGCACTTTCGGACGCCGCGTGTACGCGATCGGCACAAACCGCCTGACCGCGCATTACTCCGGCATCCATGTGCAGAAGATCCGCTTCATCATCTACACGGTCATGGGCGCATGCTCAGGGATCTGCGCGCTTTTCCTTCTCTCGTCGTCGTTCGGCGCGAACACGACGACCGGCAAGGGCTTCGAGATGGATGCGATCGCGATGGCAGTCTTCGGGGGCATCTCGTCGACGGGCGGCAAGGGCAACCTGGCCGGAGGCATCATCTCCGCGTTCATCATCGTGTGCCTGCGTGTCGGTCTCGGCCAGAGGAACGTGCATGCACAGGTGATCCTGCTGATCCTCGGCGTGCTGCTGATCTGCGCGGTCGCGCTGCCGAATGTGATCGGGCAGGCAAGGAAGGCCGTGAAGCGGTAAGTGAGACCATTCGATGTAAAATGCAATAAAATATATACCCCGGAAGCGGGGGAATATGATATAATCGATGTAGGTTTCCGTCCTGCCAAAGGCGGGGCGGTTCCAAATAAAAATATCCAAAGGGAGGTAACAAAATGAAAAAGAAATTACTTAGTGCAATCGTTTGCGGCGCAATGGTTCTCGGAACTGTGATGCCGGCAGCTGCTGCAGGCGTCGGCGAGGGACAGAAGATCGCTGTGGTAGTGAAATCCGCGGGCAACGCTTTCATGGAGCTTGCTGCAGGCGCTTTTGTCGAGACGGCAGAGGCTGAGGGCGCGACGGTAGAGGTTGTCTATCCGGAGGCTCCGACGGCTGACGCTCAGATCAAGGTTCTGGACAACCTGATCTCTCAGGACTTTGACGCGATCGCCATTTCCGCAAACGATGTAAACGCGCTTCAGGCGAAGCTGCAGGAGGCTATGGATGCCGGCATCAAGGTGTCTTCCTTTGACTCCGCTCCGAACCCGGACAGCCGCCAGATCTTTGTAAACCAGGCCGGTACCGTTGAGGTTGCTCAGGCTCTGATGGATGCCGTTCTTGACATCACGGGCGGCGAAGGCCAGTGGGCGATCCTTTCCGCTACGTCCCAGGCTGCAAACCAGAATGCATGGATCGACGCCATGAAGACGATCATGGAAGATGATGAGAAGTATGCGAACCTTGAGCTGGTAGAAGTTGCCTACGGCGACGACCTTCCGGACAAGTCCACAGAGCAGACGGCTGCCCTGCTGCAGAACTATCCGGATCTGAAAGTGATCTGCGCTCCGACAACGGTTGGTATCGGCGCTTCCGCGAAGTACCTCCAGGACAACGGCGCTGCCTGCAAGATCACCGGCCTTGGACTTCCGTCTGAGATGAAAGAGTATACCGGCGACGACAAGGCTTGCCCGTACTTCTATCTGTGGAACATGGAGGGCCTTGGAACTCTGACCGCTTACACCACGATGGCGATGGTAGCCGGCGACATCACCGGCGCTGCAGGCGACACCTACACGGCTGGCGACCTTGGCGAGTACACGGTTGTTGAGGCTGCTGACGGCGGCACGGAAGTAATCCTTGGCGCTCCGATGGAGTTCAACGGCGAGAACATCGAAGAGTGGGCTGAGATCTTCTAAGATAAGATACAGTCAGAGAATTGAATGATGTCTGCGGCGCGGGCTGACCCGGCCGCGGCCATTCGGAATGATCCGTGTGGCGTCATTTGATCTCAGCATCATATGAATCTGGGCTGCCGCAAAATATACAGGGAGGGTTTTTCACAATCCGGTACGGATTTGTGACAGCCCGACGGATATTTTGCGGCAGCTTTTTTGCTGTCCTGCCGGAGGGATCCTTTCAAAAGAATTCATTGCTTCCGGCGGGAGGGCGGGGTATAATATCTGTAAAAGAAAACATTATGCGAGGAGGCAGAATTATGATCAAAGGATTCAAGATGAAACTGTTCCCGGGGCAGGAGGCGGAGTATGAGAGACGCCACAACCTGCTCTGGCCGGAGATGAAGGATATGATCCATGAGCACGGCGGGAAGAACTACACGATCTTTCTCGACAAAGAGACGCTGACCCTGTTCGGCTATATCGAGATCGAGGATGAAGAGCTGTGGGCGAAGGGCGCGGACACCGCGATCAACCGTAAATGGTGGGACTACATGGCGGATATCATGGAGACGAACCCGGACAACAGCCCGGTCAGCATCGACCTGCAGAATGTGTTCCATCTGGACTGAGATTTATCCGGACTGAGATTCGTCTGGACTGAGACTCATCTGAACCGAGATTCATTAGGACCGAGGCTCATCTGGACCGAGATTTATCTGGATTGAAATTTCTGATCCGCTGCCTGTCCGGGAATGTGCCGAAAAGGAGCGGATCTAAACAGCTGCCGGTTTTGGCGGGCAGTGCGTGGGAGGGGTGAACGGGCCATGAAGAAAAAGCTTCCTGTCGGGATTGAAAATTTTGAGGAAATTTTATCGCGCGGATTTTACTATGCAGATAAGACAATGCTGATCGCGGATATCCTGAACGATGGGGGAAAGGTCAGCCTGTTCACCCGTCCGCGCCGTTTTGGCAAGTCGCTTATCATAAGCATGCTGAAGACTTTTTTTGAGATCGGCTGCGACGGGACGCTGTTTGACGGACTGAAGATCGCGCGGGAGCGGGAGCTGTGCAGACAGCATATGGGGCAGTATCCGGTCATCTCGATTACGCTGAAAAGTGTGGATGGCCTGACGTATGAGAGCGCGCGTGCGGCTCTCAGCTCTGTGATCGGGTTTGAGGCCATGCGCTTTCAGTTCCTCGCAGACAGCGTCAGGCTGACTGCAGAAGAGCGGGAGGTATACCGGCAGCTGATCAGGGTCGGGGACGGGCAGAAGGCCATATTTGAAATGTCGGATCCGGTGCTGCTGTCCAGTCTCAGGACGCTCTGCCGGCTTTTGGAGAAGCATTATGGACGGAAGGCAATTCTCCTGATCGACGAGTATGATGTGCCGCTGGACAAAGCGTTTCAGGCAGGATACTACGAAGAGATGATATCCCTGCTCCGCGGCCTGTTCGGCAATGTGCTGAAAACAAATGAATCCCTGTATTTTGCGGTTCTGACAGGATGTCTGCGCATTTCCAGAGAGAGTATTTTCACGGGGCTGAACAATCTGAAGGTCTATACGATTACGGACACCCGGTATGATGAATATTTCGGCTTCACCGATGCGGATGTCGATGAACTGCTGAATTTCTGCGGGCTGACTGCCTTTAAGGATACGATCCGGGAATGGTATGATGGCTACCAGTTCGGGGAGGCGTCCGTTTACTGTCCGTGGGATGTGATCAATTATTGTGATGCGCTGCTCGCGCGCCCGGATCCTGCGGTGAGACCGCAGAATTACTGGGCGAACACCAGCGGAAATGCCATGGTCCGCCGTTTCATAAGCAGGGCCGACCGGAGGACAAAGAGTGAGATCGAGCAGCTGATCGCGGGAGAGTGCATTGTCAAGCCGGTGAATCAGGAGCTGACATACAGTGAACTGGACAGCTCCATAGAAAATCTCTGGAGCGTACTGTTTACGACCGGTTATCTGACGCAGAGAGGGCAGGCAGATGCAGATGCGGACGCGGATGCCGGCCTGTTCAGGCTCTCTATTCCGAACCGGGAGATCCGTTCGCTGTTTGTCAGCCAGATACAGACATGGTTCAGGGAGACTGCCAGGGCAGACCCGGGCAGGCTGGAACAGTTTTGCCGGGCATTTCCGGAGGGAGACACGGCCCGGATCGAAGAGATGCTGAATGACTATCTGTGGAATTCGATCAGCATCCGCGACACTGCGGTGAGGAAGGACAGGCAGGAGAGCTTTTATCATGGCATGCTCCTGGGGCTTCTGCAGTACGAGGAAAGCTGGGAAACCGATTCAAACACTGAGTCCGGAGAGGGATATTCCGATATCCTGATCAGAACGCCGGAGAGGATCGGGGTGGTGATCGAGATCAAATACGCCGGGGACGGCGATCTGGAGAGATCATGTGCAGAGGCACTGCGCCAGATCGAAGAGAAACGATATGATTCGTCGCTTGTGAGAGACGGGATGAAAAAAATTGTGCAGCTGGGGATTGCGTTCTGCAAGAAGAACTGCAGGGTGGTTTCCGGCGGCTGAAGAACGGTGTCAGAAAATAAGAAAGATCCGGGGGAAGAAAGATGCGTATAGGGATGGGATATGATGTGCACCGCCTCACAGAGGGGCGGAAGCTGATACTCGGGGGCGTTGAGATTCCGTATGAAAAGGGGCTCCTTGGCCATTCGGATGCGGACGTGCTGATCCATGCGGTGATGGACGCGCTGCTGGGCGCGGCGGCGCTCGGGGATATCGGAAAGCACTTCCCGGACACCGATGAGAAGTACCGGGGGATCTCCAGCGTGGTCCTGCTGCGCCGTGTGGCAGCGCTCCTGGAGGAAAAGTGCCTGGTGATCGAGAACATTGACGCGACCGTGATCGCACAGCGGCCGAAGCTTCTGCCGTATATGGAGCAGATGCGCTCCAATATTGCGGAGGCGCTCGGCCTGGAGACGGATCAGGTCAACATCAAGGCGACGACGGAGGAAGGGCTCGGCTTCACCGGAAGTGGTGAGGGAATCTCCGCGCAGGCGGTCTGCCTCCTGCAGCCGCTCGCGGATCTGATTGCGGACGACCGCATGCGCTCGGCCGGCTGCGCAGGATGCGGAGGATGTGTGCGGCCGGTGTGAGGGCGTGAATGTGGGATTGCAAAGAGTGAGCCCGGTTGGCCGTGCGTGCTGCGAGATGCACCGGCCGGTACGAGGGCGTGAATGCGTGTCGCGAAAGGTGAGCCCGGTCGATGTGAAAGCGTGAATGTGCGCTGCGAAAGGTGCGCCCGGCCGGCTTCGAGGTGCCACGGTTGATGTGAGTGCATGAATGCGTGCCGCGAAGGGTGCGCCCGGTCGGTGTGAGTGCATGAATGCGTGCCGTGAAGAGTGCGCCCGGTCAGTATGAAAATGTGAATATGACGATGGAATATCGTACCTTGCCCGCACGTTGCCGAAAGACAGCGTTATCGGGCTTAATTTATGTGTGGACAGCATTTCCACTGATTTCTACTGATCAGAGATTTCAATCGGCTTTGCCGGATGTCCGTTCATATCTGCTTTAGCGAAAAGGGCTCCTGCATGGCCATCACAATATCCGTTTTTATATGTCCTGCAATGCAATTTATATAAATGAAATGCAATATATATTTGACATTCCTGCCGATGTGTTGTATGATTATGGGGAACAGCAGGCCGGGAGCACGGTATGACTGGCAGCAGGAGGCGGAAATGAGAAATCTGAAGCTTAAATTCAGACGCATTGAAATGGAAATGTCGCAGACAAAGCTTGCTGAGAAAGTGGGTGTTACCAGGCAGACGATAGGGCTGATCGAGGCCGGGGACTTTAATCCGTCTCTCAGGCTCTGCATCGCCATCTGCAGGGCGCTTGACACTACATTAAATGATCTATTCTGGGAGGACAATGAAAATGGAGAAAAATAAGAACATCCTGGACGAGAGGCAGGAACAGACTTTACTTCGGATCGAGCACAGAGGGTGCTGGCTGGCTTTCTGGGGCCTGCTGGCGGTCATGATCGTGCAGAGCATCTTTCTGGATTCTGATTTCAGAAATCTTGCGGGGGAATGTATTGTTTTCATGGCGCTTGCACTGTATATCGCCGTGGGGTGCATAAGGCAGGGAATCTGGGACCGCCGCCTGAAACCGGATACTCCGTCCAATCTTATCGTTTCTCTGGTGGCCGCCCTTGCGTCAGGGGTACTGAATTTTATCAGTATAGCCAGGAGATTTCCCGGCAGGACGGCGGGCGCCGCTGCTGCCGGATTCGTGTACGCGGCGATAGCGTTTACCATATGCTTTGCAGTCCTGCAGTTCACTGCTGACCGGTTCAGAAAAAGGCAGGCGAAGCTGGAGGAAGAGCCTTCGGAGGATGAGGAAGAATAAAGAGTTATAATAATCATTGACAATAAATATTTGGTAGGATGCTATTAAAAGTATATGGCTGATTTCATTGTTAATTTGTTTGCGGAGATTTTTGATTTCTTTATTACTTTTTGGGTAGACAATGTTATTGATAAATTTGCCAAAAGAAATAAGTAAAAAACGGGTTTAGGGAGAGGATGCATTTTTTCGGATGTTGTTGTGCATTTTTGCATAATATGGTACAATCACTAAGAAAAGCAGACGATCTTGATCAGAGGGAGAACAGAAAATTTCCATTTCTTAATATGTATACTTTGTGGGAAAGTAAATATGATACTATAAGGACGCTGGGGCAATAAGACATATGAAGATTTCAGAAGAGTTATGCATGAGGTTTCCTGCCATTTTGAGAGATAAACTGCTTGCCCGTGAGATTGAATTGCCGGACGGAACCCTGGTTGAATATGAGAAGATATGGGCATATAGGGCGGTAGAACGAGAGGCGGAAGACCAGCACGAGGTAAATATAGAAGATTTCAGATCGTATTTTGAATTGGGGAAAAGGCCAAAGAAAGAGACAAAGAAAGTGCGGGGCGTATCATCGGATATTGAACATGATCCCAGGTATTATGGAGTGTCGCTTTTTTTAAAAAAGGAAATTGTTGAGCAGCTTATGAAATTCCCTAATCCGCATAAGAAGATGGCTGGCGGGTATGTGTTTCAGGAAGGCGGCCCTCAGCATACGACGACATCAGATCAGCACGTGAGCTGGTGGCTTTATGAGGGGACAGATGTCAGCGGCTTTAAGCTGCTGGAGGGGTGATTTTATGAATGAAAATAAATGTTTTTATATTGAGGGAAATTATCTGTATCTGGAACAGGCGTTGGTAGTATATAATGGAATTCCAATTTTCTTCTTATGCAAATCCGGCAAGAAGTATTACACTGCATTATGCACGAATACTGAAGAGATGACATATATTGTTGTGGAGACTCCTGCATTGGAGATTTATAAGCTGCTTCACGGTAGAGTAGCAATGAGGGATGTGATTTTGAAAGCAGATCGTTACTGGCAGGTAGTTTCTGCGGAAGATATGCTTCAGGACGATGTAAAGTGTTTTGCCATAGATACGCTGGATCAGTCCCAGCTTCCGGAGGCTGGTGCATATTATAAAGTATTGTCCGATGACATTCAAGCTTATGTTCAGGCCTTTGACAGGGAGTTCCTGAGTGCGAAATCATTCTCTACGACGTTAGAGGAAATGGTGCAAAAGCTGGAAATGGCAACGGTTTTATATGAAGAACATATAGATGTATATAAGAGTATTTCGACATGTACTTTAGGACCTATATTGGCAACACAGCGTCCGTTTGCAAAGAATTTCGGTGGCACTTACAAACCTTATGCGAAAATAAAGAGTATATTGAATCATGACAGTGAATCTGAGGACTGGACGGTCAGCCAGATGATACAGCAATCTGCGTAAATAAGGTGGTGGGTGGTTATGGCAGAGAACAAGCAGGTGCGAAGCACATTACATTTGGACAGACTATTGTTTGAGAAGATTGAATTTAAGAGATTGGGGTTTGCTTCGAAGAAGGAATTTGAAGGAAAAATTCAATCGAGTGTATCTCAGAAACAGGGAACAGATATTTACCGTGTCACACTGGAGCTTGATGGGAACAAGCCGGATGAATATCATCTTGAGATATGCCTGACGGGATATTTTTCATTCGAGCCGGAGGAAGATTTTTCAGATGAGCAGAGAGATGCGTTGATTTCAAAAAACACGATTGCGATTATGATGCCATATCTGAGAAGTCAGGTATCATTGTTGACAGCACAACCGGGAGTGGAATGTGTGGTTTTGCCTGCATTTAATATTAATAAGATGCTTGAAAAATAAGATTTGTTATTTATTACAGGGTAGATTGTGAACGATTTGGAGGAATGAACATAAAAACGGATACAATTATCAAACAAGAAGGCATGAGTGCATTAATCTCTAAACTTGGTTATGTAGATGCTGAAAGGTTTATCGTACTGATATCTCGTGAACCATTTGACTATACCACGTGGCGTGAGCAATATCTGGATGAGGGTTTGAATATCAGGGAATTAAGCGAAAAGGCAATGAATTATTCTAAAAAACTATAAGCGGCGGGCAGCCTGGGCTGAACGCATAGAAATTCTTCGGTGCCGATGTTGGTATCGAAATTGCAAATCTGAAAATACCATAAAATGGGTAAAATGGGCACATCACCAAAATATTGATTTTCAGTCATTTATGGAATATATTATAAGCAAAAATGTATATACGAAAGACAGCTACAAAACTCTTGTATAATGAATCTATTATACCTACGAAACCGATTGAAGGGATATACCGCTGGTGAGAGCAGTATATCCTTTTTCTATACCCAAAATCATTCCATTGATTTCGTATAGGTTTAATATAACTGGCCCGCATCGATTTGTGTCGAACAGCGCTTCCATAGCAGAAATATTCATGTAATTTAATGCAAATATACGAAGAATATTCGTTGATTTTTACATGAATATATGTTATATTATAAGTAGCTCCTGAAAGGAGGGACATTTGTGTACCGGAAAATCATGCGTTTTTTGGAAGCGTGGAAAGAGAGTAAGCACCGCAAACCGCTGATCCTGCAGGGGTCAAGGCAGGTCGGCAAGACTTATTCCATTCTGGAGTTTGGCCGCACACACTATGAAAATGTGGCGTACTTCAACTTCGAAACCAATCCCAGGCTAAACGAAACCTTTGCAGAAAATATCAGCCCTGATTATCTGATCCCCATCCTGTCGCACATTGCAGGGCAGACAATCGTCAGAGAAAAGACGCTCATCGTTTTTGACGAGGTGCAGCTCTGTGAACGGGCGCTTACCTCGCTGAAATACTTTTGCGAGGACGCCCCCGATTACCATATCGTCGTGGCAGGCAGCCTTCTGGGTGTTGCAGTCAACCGGGCAAGGTTCTCTTTTCCCGTGGGCAAGGCAGACATGAAAACCCTTTATCCGATGGATATGGAGGAATTTATGCTTGCTCTTGGGGAGGACGCTCTGGTGGAACAGATCAGGAAGTGCTTCCGGACCGACACGCCCCTGCCCTCCGCCCTGCACGATGCGGCTATGCTGCTTTACCGTCAGTACCTTGTGGTGGGAGGTATGCCGGAGTGCGTCATGCAGTTTGCCCAGACAAAAGATTATATCCTTGTACGTCATACACAGGACACCATTCTGGCAAGCTATCTCAATGATATGAGCAAGTACAACAACTTGAACGAGATTAAAAAGACACGGCTTGCCTATGACAATATTACTGTGCAGCTTTCAAAAAAGAATACCCGTTTTCAATATAAGCTGATCAAAAAAGGCGGACGGGCTTCCGAATTTGAGAATGCCATCGAATGGCTCTGTCTGTCCGGCATTGTGTCGCAGGTGTTCAAGGTGGAGCAGGTAAAAAAGCCTTTGGAAAATTACCGTGACATCGACGCTTTCAAGATTTATGTTTCTGATCTGGGTCTGCTTGCCGCCAAAAAAGATCTGGCAGCTAACGATATCCTCTACATGGTAGATGAGCTGAACGACTTTAAGGGCGGTCTGGCGGAAAACTATGTGAATGTGCAGCTCACCATAAACGGCTACCAGACCTATTATTGGGAGTCCGCACGCGGGGCGGAAATTGATTTTGTCATTCAGCGGGATGGAAAGCTCATTCCTATTGAGGTCAAGTCCGCAGACAACACGAAGGCCAAGAGCTTAAAGGTTTATATGGACACCTACAAACCCGACTATGCCATCAAGCTCTCTGCCAAAAACTTTGGCTGTGAGGATGGGAGAAAGACCGTTCCTCTCTATGCCGCGTTTTGCATCTGATCCAACAGGGCAAATTGAGTGGTTCTGAATTTTGCAGTACAATCCTTAAAAAGCAAAAACACCCTGTCAGCCGTTTATTTAAACTGTTGGACAGGGTGTCTTTTCTTCTGCACAGATTATGGCGCAGCAGCAATCAAATGAAATGGCAGCGATCCCGTGCATAGACAGCGGCGCAGCAGCAATCACATGGAATAGCAGTGATTTCGTGCACAGACAGCGGTGCAGCGGCAATCACATGTAGTGGCAGCGATCCCGAGCAGGATGCCCTGTGCTCGCTTCGCAGGCCTTACTTCGCGATATTCATAAACTGCTTATCGAACTCCGGATTGAAGAAATAATAGTTCTTCGCGTCCAGTGTTTCCTTTGTCTTCTCCAGGGCCTCGCCGAAGCGCTGGAAGTGCACGATCTCTCTCGTCCGCAGGAACTTCAGCGGCTCGCGCACCTCGGGATCCGTGATGACGCGGAGCAGATTTTCGTAGACGGTGCGCGCCTTCTGCTCTGCGGCCAGATCCTCGTGAAGGTCGGTGATCGCGTCGCCCTTTGACTGAAATTCTATGGCTGTGAAAGGAACTCCGCCGGCCGCTTGCGGCCACAGCCCCGCTGTATGGTCGATATAGTAGGCGTCAAATCCGGCCGCCTTCGCTTCATCCGGCGTCAGGTTCTTCGTGAGCTGGTAGACCATCGCGCAGATGATCTCCATATGCCCGAGCTCCTCGGTGCCGATGTCGGTGAGCAGTCCGCCTACGGCTTTTACCGGCATCGTGTAGCGCTGCGCCAGATAGCGCATCGACGCGGAGAGCTCTCCGTCCGGGCCGCCGTACTGGCTGATGATCAGCTGGGCTGTCTTCGGACAGGTTTTGGTGATCTTTACCGGATACTGCAGTCTTTTTTCATAGATCCACATTTATACGCACGCTCCTTCCCAGGGCATCGGCCCTTTCTGCCAGCACCAGCAGTCCGGCGCGGGCTCTTTTTCACAGATTTCCGCGGCGCAGCCCGGCGTCAGCGGGCAGAACTGCAGCGCGTACTTTCTCAAAAGCTCTTTTTGTTCTCTCAGTTTGTCCTTCAAAAGTGCAGTGCCCTGCCGGTCGTCCGAATGGGTGTCCAGATAGAGGCGCAGGTCGTCAAGCACGAACCCGGTCTCCTGAATTTTCAGCAGCATGCGCTCCCGCGCCGGCTGTTCAAGCGGAACCGTGTGCTCTGGCCTCTGCTGTTCAGGCGGGACCGTGTGATCCGGCGCCGGCTGTTCAGATGTGCCTGTATGGTACTGATGGATGGGCGAGGCCGGATCTGCCGAAGCGGCCCCGGAGAGAGACGGATCTGCCGGCCGGCTGTCGGAAGCCGCGAAGAACGGCTTGTTCAGATCCTGGAAAATGGTGCCGGTGCGCAGCGCTTCTTCCGGCGTAAAGAGTCCGCCCCAGCTCTGTACCGGCACGGATGCGATCGCAAGATATTCCTGCATAATGAAACCTCCTTTGCAAAAAATGTCAGTATGATTTTGTCAGTGTGATCCTGTGCAGCGCCGGCAGACGGCGTGCCATTCTGCCGTCCGGAACATGGCGCAGCCTGAGCGGATCAAAACCGCTCTCAGTAGTTTGTGCAAAAAAGAAGATCTTTTCACAGGGAGTTTCTGCAAACTGCGGGAAAAAGTCCGGTTGCATAACAGTAACCTGCTTGTCTGAGATAGGACTGGCACAGTTTAAATTGAGATTGTGTTTCGTCAGGGTATCTTGTATAATTAAGATAAATCAGAAAAAGTATTGACTGTAGATGTTTGACTGAACAGCCAGGCTTATACGTGAGGTGCTGCGTTTATGGACAAAAAAACACTGGAATTTGCGGTCTTCCTGATCCACGCACTGGCAGATGACTGGGGAAAACCATACGGGTATGTGTATCAGGTATTAGATAAATCTGGTATCCTTGATGACTATATTGTGCCGTTTTATGATGTGCTTCATACGCAGGGAAAGCAGTATCTGGTGGAGGATATCACTGATTTTGTGAAGGAAAAGGGAGTTCAGGTGTAAAGGAGTTTAAAGATACAGACCGGGAATGGCTGCAGTTTGTTGCGGACTGCAGAAATGGAAAAGATGTGTATAAGGGTTATGACGCGGTCGTCGGCAATGCCGCGAATGATGATGTCTTCAAATGTGTCAGTATGTATATGGACGGAATCTGGGATGAAGAACGCACTTTGAAGGAACTTCGCTATTTTAAAAAGAATGATCAGATCGTTTTTTTAACACAGGAAATGATTGATGATACAGTGAAGTTTATAGAATCATATGAGGTGAAGCGATGATAGAAAAAGAAAAGCTGGAACGAACCTATAAGGAATTACTGGAAGAAAAAATCATCAGTCATCTGGCCGAAAAGAAGAATCTTCCTATCCGTCAGGCGATGGATATTTATTACAGAAGCAGGCTGTCGCAGCAGATCGATGCCGGCAGCTATGGCATAGAGAATATGGACTACAGGTATCTGGTACAGGATCTGATCGAAAACGAGCCGGAAGTTTTTTCATGAGATTAAGACCGGACACGTTACTGTTCAGATCAGGCCGAAGCACTTGCTGCTGAGGCCGTAAGAAAGTGATTCAGGCGGACATTCTGCATTCGGAGATGTAATTTACATAAAAACTTGACATATTTTACGAAATTTTATAATATATAAATGTTCTTGCACAACTATACTTTGATGCGATACAGTAGTACACTGGTATACTGCCAGACCTTTCCGGCGTGAATGGCAGCAGGACGGATGATTGTGGGCGAGGACCGCGCAGCGTGTTCTGCCCTGTTTACAGAGGCGAATGGGCCGGCAGTTCAGTCTGCTGGCCTTTTTTGCCCTGCCTTCCCTGACGTTTCGCGGAACCTGCGCGGCGCGCCCTGGCCTGTCTGATGATGCCGGACTGTAAAGTCAAGAAGAAAAGGAGAACTGCAGTATGGGAAAATACATTCTGAAACGCCTTGGGATTGCGGTGGTGACGATCTGGCTGATCGCGACGCTGACCTTTTTCCTGATGAACATGGTGCCGGGCGGCCCGTTCCTGTCGGAGAAGGCCGTGAGTCCGGCGGCGATGGCGGCCCTGGAGGCGAAGTACGGCCTGGATAAGCCGCTGTTCCAGCAGTACCTTACATACATGGGCGACGCGCTCCACGGAGATTTCGGGGACAGCCTGAAGCAGCGCGGCCGCACGGTGACTTCGATCATTGCCACGAAGTTCCCGGTGTCCGCCCGTATCGGCGGGCTGGCGGTCCTGACGGCCTTCTGCCTGGGAGTGCCCCTAGGCTGCATCTCGGCGATGAACCGGGGAAAGCTGGGGGACAGTGTGATCATTGTGATCGCGACGTGCGGAATTGCGGTGCCCAGCTTCGTGATCTGTACGGTCCTGATGTACACCTTCGGCGTGAAGCTGGGGTGGCTGCCGACGCTCGGGCTGAGCAGCTGGAAGCACTATATCATGCCGGTGACGGCGCTCGCGTTTTACCCGACGGCCTACATTACCCGGCTGATGCGCTCGTCCATGCTGGACGTGCTCGGCCAGGACTATATGCGCACGGCGCGGGCCAAGGGCGTGAACCAGGTCGTCAGCCTGTTTAAGCATGCGCTCAGAAACGCGATCCTGCCGATCGTCACCTATCTGGGGCCGCTGCTCGCCTACACGGTGACCGGCAGCTTTATCGTGGAGAAGATCTTCACGATCCCGGGACTTGGAGGAGAATTTATCGGCTCCATCACGAACCGTGACTATACGGTGATCATGGGGACGACGATCTTCCTCGCGACACTGATGATCCTGATGAATGTGGTCGTGGACATTGTCTATAAGCTGGTCGACCCGCGCATCAAGCTGAAATAAGGAGGGGCGAGCTATGAAAGAAAATCCGAATCCGCTGAGCTTTCAGGCGAGGATCCGTCCGGAGGACTTTCTCCCCGCCTCGAACGAGGAAAAGCAGAGCCTCGTGATCATGCGCGAGAGCGTGAGCTTCTGGAAGGACGGCGTGCGCCGGTTCCGCAAGAATAAGGTGGCAATGGTCAGCCTGGCTGTCGTCATCCTGATCATGTTCTTCTCATTCATTGTACCGTTTTTCTATCCGTATACATACGAACAGCAGATCCGCGGCAGCGAGCATCTGGCGCCGATGCAGTATTCGGAGCAGGAGCTTGAGCAGAAGGCCGCGGGGGAGAGCGTGTTCCCGCATATCCTGGGAACCGACCGCCTGGGCCGCGACTATGCGATCCGCGTGATGATGGGGAGCCGCATTTCCCTGATCGTCGGCCTTGTGGCCGCGGTCATCATCCTGGTGATCGGCTCTGCGTTCGGCTCGATCGCCGCGTTTTTCGGCGGCTGGGTTGACATCCTGATGATGCGTGTCGTCGACATCATTTACACGATACCTGACATTCTGCTGATCGTGCTTCTGTCATTCGCGCTGAAGGCGCCGCTGGAGGCACTGGCGATGGTGCCGGGCTTCGGATGGATCCAGGTGCTCGGGCGCAACCTGATCAGTATCTTCATCGTGTTCGCGCTGCTGTACTGGGGCGGCATGGCGCGCATGGTGCGCAGCCAGATCCTCACGCTCAAGGAGAGCGAGTACGTGACGGCCGCGCGGGCGCTTGGCGCGACCAGCGGGCGCATTATCAAGAAGCACCTGCTGACAAACTGTATCGGCACGCTGATCGTCACGACGACGCTGCAGATCCCGTCCTCGATCTTCACCGAGAGCTTCTTAAGCTTCCTCGGCCTGGGCGTGGCGGTTCCGATGCCCTCGCTCGGCAGCCTTGCGAGCGACGCGATCAACGGCATCAACACCTACCCGCACCTGCTGTTTATCCCGGCGGCGCTGATCAGCCTGATCATTCTGAGCTTCAACCTGCTGGGCGACGGTCTGCGCGACGCGTTTGACCCGAAGATGAAAAATTAAAGGAGGAGACAGCCATGAGTGAATATCTGGTAAAAATCGAACACGAGCGTCTCTCCTTTTTCACACCGGCGGGAGAGGTCAAGGCGCTCAATGATGTGTCCTTCCATATCAAAGAGGGCGAGGTGATGGGGATCGTGGGAGAGAGCGGTTCCGGCAAATCGGTGACGGCCTACAGCCTGATGGGGCTGACGGCCTATCCCGGGAAGCTGCTGGGCGGCACGCTCGAATTCAACGGCCACCACATCAATGACATGACGGAGAAGGAATTTCAGAAGATGCGCGGCAACGAGGTCTCGATTATTTTCCAGGATCCGATGACGAGCCTGAATCCGGTCTATACGATCGGCAACCAGATCCGCGAAGCGCTCAAGCTGCACACAGATAAAAACAAGGAGCAGCGCCAGGCGAGGGCGGTCGAGCTTTTGGAGCTCGTCGGCATCAATGAGCCGCAGAAGCGCCTGAAGCAGTACCCGCATGAGCTCTCGGGCGGCATGCGGCAGCGCGTGATGATCGCGATCGCGCTGGCATGTGAGCCGAAGCTGCTGATCGCGGATGAGCCGACGACGGCCCTGGATGTGACGATCCAGGCGCAGATCCTCGAGCTGATGATGGAGCTGAAGGACAAGCTCGGCATGGCGATCATGATGATCACGCACGACCTCGGCGTCGTGGCGAGCATGTGCGATCACATCGCGGTCATGTATGCCGGAAATATCGTGGAGTACGGCACGACAGACGACATTTTCTATAACCCGAAGCACGAATACACGAAGGGCCTGCTGCGCAGCATTCCGCGCATGGACAGCAGGGAGCACGAGCGCCTGATCCCGATCGAGGGCACGCCGGTGGATCTTCTGAACCCGCCGAAGGGCTGCCCGTTCGCGTCCCGCTGCGACAGCTGCATGCAGATCTGCCTGCGCGAGAAGGCGCCGGTCATGTATTTCGGAGACGTACATTACACCTCCTGCTGGATGAACCAGAAGGCGGAGCTGGAAGGGGGAAGTGAAAAATGAGCGAAAGATTACTCAGAGTGGAACACCTCTACCAGTATTTTCCGGCCGGGGGCTTTGGAAAAAACAAGAGATACGTGCAGGCTGTGGACGATGTGTCCTTCTTTATCAATAAAGGAGAGACGCTCGGGCTCGTCGGCGAGTCCGGCTGCGGCAAGACGACCACGGGCAGGTCGCTGCTGCGCCTCTATGAGCCGACGAAGGGCCGCATCATCTATGACGGCAAGACGCTCTTTGACAGCGGCGACGTGCCGGTGATGGACGAGGACGGAAAGGACGTCCTCGAGAACGGCAGAGTGAAGTACGGGGCGAAGACCGCGGTCGACATGAAGCCCTACCGCCGCGAGATGCAGATCGTATTCCAGGATCCGTACGCGAGCCTCGACCCGCGCATGACCGTCGGCGATATCGTCGGCGAGGCCATTGACATCCACAAACTGGCTTCCTCGAAGGAGGAGCGCTACAACAGGATCCAGAGCCTGCTCCAGTGCGTGGGGCTTAATTCCGAGCACGCGAACCGCTATCCGCATGAGTTCTCGGGCGGCCAGCGCCAGAGGGTGGGAATCGCCCGCGCGCTTGCGGTCGATCCGAAATTCATCGTCTGCGACGAGCCGATCTCTGCGCTGGATGTGTCGATCCAGGCGCAGGTGGTCAACATGTTCGAGGATCTGCAGGCCCAGATGGGGCTGACCTATCTGTTTATCGCGCATGACCTGTCCGTGGTGAAGCATATTTCCAGCCGCATCGGCGTGATGTACCTCGGAAAGCTGGTGGAGCTGGCGGACAGCTACGAGCTGATCTTCCACAATGTGCATCCGTACACGAGGAGCCTGATCTCCGCGATTCCGATCGCGGATCCGAAAACGGCGCGCGCGAGCAAGAGGATCGCCCTCGAGGGCGACGTCCCGAGCCCGCTGAACCCGCCGTCCGGCTGCCGCTTCCGCACGAGATGCCCGTACGCGACTGAGCAGTGCGCGGCCGAGGCGCCGAAGTGGAGAGAGGTCAGCACGGGACACTACGCGGCGTGCCACAATCTGGAAAAGCTGTAGTATGTAGCAGCATTGGGCTGTTTACATAAATCATTATTAAAGGAGGAACAAGATGAAAAAGAGAGTAATCAGTGTGCTGCTTGCAGCTGCGATGACCGTCTCCATGGTGAGCGGCATGGCGATGACTGCGGCAGCAGAGGAAACAGAGGGGAAACAGCTCTCCGTGCAGATCGGTCCGGATCCTGAGACGATCGACCCGGCTCTGAACAGTGCGGTAGACGGCGGCAACATGCTTCTGCATGCTTTCGAGTGCCTGCTGACGATCGACCAGGACGGCCAGATCGCACCGGGCCAGGCAGAGACATGGGAGAATTCTGAGGACGGCCTTACCTGGACCTTCCATCTCCGCGACGGACTGAAATGGTCGGACGGCAGCGATCTGACAGCGAATGATTTCGTATACAGCTGGAAGCGTGTCTGCGATCCGGAAGTAGCAGCTCCGTATGCTGAGACCGTGCTTGGCATGGTGGCAGGCTTCGACGAGGCGATGGCCGGCGATCCGGATGCCCTTCAGGTGAGCGCACCGGACGACCTGACACTGGAAGTAAAGCTTTCGGCTCCGTGCACGTTCTTTGAGAGCCTTGCGGCATTCGCTACCCTGAGCCCGGTTCAGCAGGCGACGGTGGAGGCGAACGGCGACGCGTGGGCAGTTGACGCATCGACCTACATCTCCAACGGCCCGTTCTACGTAACCGAGTGGGTTCCGGGTTCCCACATCATCATGAGCAAGAACCCGTACTACTGGAATGCAGACGCGATCAAGCTCGGCAGCATCAAGTTCAATCTGATCGAGGATGCGAACGCGGCTTACAGCGCATACCAGAGCGGCGAAGTTCTGATGATCAAGGACGTTCCGACCGAGGAGATCCCGAGCCTCGAGGGCAATGACGACTTCTTCGTAGATCCGATCATCGGCACCTACTACATTTCCTACAACACAGCGATCGAGCCGTTTGACAATCCTCTGGTGCGCAAGGCTCTGAACCTGGCGATCGACAGAGAGTATGTTGCGAACACGATCATGCAGGGCACATATTCACCGGCGACCAACTTCATGGGCCCGGGCTGGATTGACACAGACGGAAGCAGCTTCATGGAGAACGCAAACGGCGGCGAGCCGTATATGTCGGCAACTGCGGACATCGAGGGCGCAAAGGCAGCTCTTGAGGAGGCAGGCTATCCGAACGGCGAGGGCCTTCCGGTTCTTCACTACAGCACGAACGACGCAGGCTACCACAGACCGGTTGCAGAGTATCTGCAGAGCGCATGGGCTGAGATCGGCGTCACGCTCGAGGTTGAGATCGTTGAGTGGTCCAGCTTCACGCCGATGCGCCGTAACGGTGAGTATGAGATCGCACGTAACGGCTGGGTAGGCGACTACGCGGATCCGTCCAACATGCTGGATCTTCTCTACTCCACGAACGGCAACAACGACGGCAAGTTCAACAATGCAGACTACGATGCGGCAATGGACGTTGCGAGATCCACGATTGATCCGGAGGAGCGCTCTGAGGCACTTCATCAGGCTGAGGATATCATGATGAACGAGTATGCGTGCATCCCGCTTGCGTACTACAATGACTTCTGGCTGCAGAGCCCGAAGATCGAGGGCGCATGGCATTCCGCATACGGCTACTGGCACTTCATGTACGCGGACATCGCTGAGTAATCCGATGTTCTGCGCCGATGTCCTGCGGCCTGCCGGAAGAGACGGCAGGGCAGACATGCGTATTGTGAAAAAGTAAGATGAGATTTTCCGGGCCGCCGCCCGGTCTGTCCCGGAAGAAGGGGCGGATCGGACGGCGGCCTTTGCTGAATGGATTGCAAATTAATTGCTTAGATATTATAATGGTGGCAGGGGCATCTGCCCGGAAAAAGGAGAGAATAAGGACATGGACAATGTGATCAGAAAACGCCTGACGGAGCTGCGCGCCCTGATGGCGGAGAAGGAGATTGACGCCTGCCTGGTGCCGACGGATGATTTCCACGCGTCGGAGTATGTGGGTGGCCATTTTAAGTGCAGGGAGTATATTACCGGTTTTACGGGGTCCGCGGGGACTGCGGTGGTGACGCAGGATATGGCGGGCCTGTGGACGGACGGGCGCTATTTTATCCAGGCGGCGCAGCAGCTTGAGGGCAGCGGCGTGACGCTTTACAAAATGGGGGAGCCGGATGTGCCCACGGTGCATGAGTTTCTGGCGAAGACCCTGAAGGAGGGGCAGTGCCTCGGATTTGACGGGCGGACGGTCAGCGCGAAGGAGGCCTCCGACCTGGCGCGGAAGCTGCGGGAGAACGGCGTGTCGGTCAACGACGCAGAGGATCTGGTCGGGACGATCTGGAAAGACCGCCCGCCGCTGTCCTGCGAGCCGGTCAGCGAGCTTGGAACGCAGTGGGCCGGGCGCTCACGCGCGGAAAAGTGTGCGGATATCCGCGGAAAGATGCGGGAAAAGGGCGCGGACGTATTTCTGCTGACGGCGCTCGACGACATCGCGTGGCTGCTCAACATCCGCGGCGGCGACGTACACTGCAATCCGGTCGTGCTGGCCTATCTGGCGATGACGCAGCAGGAGATCCTGCTGTTCGCGAATGAGAAGGCGTTTCCGGAGGCCGTGCGGCGGTCGCTTGAGGCGGACGGCGTGCAGCTGCGGCCGTATGACGCGGTCTACGGCTATGCCGCGTCTCTGGGAGCCGGGGCGGACGGCTGCGTTTCCGGCGGGACGGCCTGCGCGCACGGCATGAAGGTGCTTCTGTGCCGGGCAAAGGTCAACAGCCGCCTGGTCAGCAGCATCCCGGAGGGCGCAGAGATCCTTGACGAAGAAAATCTGACGCTGCTTCCGAAGGCGGTCAAGAATCCGACCGAGGTCGCAAATGAGCGCATTGCGCACATCCGTGACGGTGTCGCGGTGACGAAATTTATCTTCTGGCTGAAAAAGAACGTCGGAAAAATTCCGATGACAGAGCTGAGCGCTGCGGATCATCTGAACGGCCTGCGCGCCGCGCAGGAGCACTTTATGGGCAACAGCTTCGACCCGATCATTTCCTACGGACCGCATGCCGCGATCAATCACTATTCCGCGACGCCCGAGACGGACGTGCCGATCGGGCCGGAGGGATTTCTGCTGGCCGATACCGGCGGACAGTATCTGGAGGGCACGACGGATATCACGCGGACGATCGTGATGGGGCCGGTGTCTGACGAGCAGAAAATGTACTTTACGGCGGTCCTGCGCGGGATGCTGAATCTGGCGGACGTAAAATTCCGGCAGGGCTGTACCGGCCGCAATTTTGACTATGTCGCGCGCGAGCCGCTCTGGAGGCTCGGGCAGGATTTCAACCACGGCACCGGCCACGGGGTCGGCTATTACCTGAATGTGCACGAGGCGCCGAACGGCTTCCGCTGGAGGACCGTGCCGGAGCGCAAAGACGACGCCGTGCTGGAGGAGGGTATGATCACCTCCGATGAGCCGGGCTATTACGTGGAGGGTCAGTACGGGATCCGCCATGAGAACCTGATCGTCTGTCAGAAGGCGGAGAAGACCGCATTCGGACAGTTCCTGTGCTTTGAGCACCTGACGATGGTGCCGTTCGACCTTGACGGCGTCGTGCCGGAGCAGATGACGGAGCGTGAGAGGGGACTGCTGAACGCGTACCACGCAAAGGTGTATGAGACGATCGCCCCGTATCTGGAGCCGGAGGAACGGGAATGGCTGAAGAAAGCAACGCGGGAGATATAGGCTTCCCGCGGGGGCTTCCGGCCCTGGTGGCACCTTTTGGCGCCCGGCGCAGCAGTTTGGACAGCCTTTGAATGCCGTGGATTACAAGTGCCATGGATCATGAGCGGCATGATCATAAGCGCCGTGGATCATGAGCGGCATGGATTATAAGCGCCATGGATCACAGGCCGGTCAGATCCTGACTGTCCTGCCATTCACAAGTGCAGCGGATAATTGCGAATTCTCTGAGAAAAGAATTGACAACATCTGCGAATTTGCTTAGACTTGAAATACGGCGAAAACAAAAATGGAAGAGAAGAGGAATCCGGATGAAGGTATATAATACGCAGAGCAGACGCAAGGAGGAGTTTGTGCCGCTCGTGCCGGGCAAGGTGAGCATGTACGTGTGCGGCCCGACGGTCTACAATTTTATTCATATCGGAAATGCGCGCCCGATGATCGTATTTGACACGGTGCGCCGCTATATGGAGCACAGGGGATACGAAGTCAATTACGTATCGAATTTTACGGACGTCGACGACAAGATCATTGCGAAGGCGATCGAAGAGGGCGTGTCGTCGCAGGAGATTTCTGAGCGCTATATCGCGGAGTGCAAAAAGGACATGGAGGGCATGAACGTGCGCCCGGCCACGACCCATCCGCTGGCGACGCAGGAGATCGGCGGGATGATCGAGATGATCGGGACGCTGATCGAGAAGGGATATGCGTACAACGTGGACGGTACGGTCTATTTCCGCACCAGGAAGTTTAAGGAATACGGAAAGCTCTCGCATAAGAACCTCGACGACCTGCGCTCGGGGAGCCGGTCCCTGCTTGTGACGGGCGAGGACCAGAAGGAAGATCCGCTGGATTTCGTGCTGTGGAAGCCGAAGAAGGAGGGCGAGCCGTCGTGGCCGTCGCCGTGGAGCGACGGGCGTCCCGGATGGCATATCGAGTGCTCGGTGATGGCAAAGAAATATCTGGGAGAAGAGATCGACATTCACGCGGGCGGCGAAGACCTGATCTTCCCGCACCACGAGAATGAGATCGCGCAGAGCGAATGCTGCAACGGCAAAATCTTCGCCAGATACTGGCTGCACAACGCGTTTTTGAACATTGACAACCGCAAAATGTCAAAATCTCTCGGCAACTTCTTCACCGTGCGGGAGATTTCCGAGAAGTATGATCTGCAGGTGCTGCGCTTCTTCATGCTGAGCGCGCACTACAGGAGCCCGCTGAACTTCAGCGCGGAGCTGATGGAGGCATCGAAAAACGGCCTGGAGCGCATCCGCAACGCGGTCTCCAATCTCGATTACCTGCTGGATGCCGGCGGACAGGATGCGGAGAAGGCCGGGGCAGCGGCCGGAGGACAGAGTGCGGAAGAAGCCGGAACCGCGGCGGCAGTCGGCGGTCAGAATGCAGAGAAAGCCGGGGCAGCAGCAGGCGGACAGGACGCGGAGAAGGCCGGGAACGCAGCAGGCGGACAGGACGCGGAGAAAGCCGGGGCAGCAGTCGGCGGACAGAGTGCGGAAGAGGCCGGAACTGCGGCGGGCGGCATGACACCATCCGAGCGGGAGCAGATGGCGGAAGTGATGGCTTTCGAGACAAAATTTGATGAGGCGATGGATGACGATTTCAACACGGCGGACGCGGTCGCGGCGGTCTTTGAACTGGTCAAATATGCGAACAGCAATGTGACCTCCGCGAATACAGAGGCGTTTGTCCGCGCGGTGCGCGACGAGATCATCCGTCTGTGCGATATTCTGGGAATCATTGCAAAGGAGCAGAAGGAGCTTCTGGACGCGGAGATCGAAAAACTGATCGAAGAACGCCAGGCAGCGCGCAGGGCGAAGAATTTTGCCCGCGCGGACGAGATCCGCAGTCAGCTTCTGGAGCGGGGGATCACACTTCTTGATACGAGAGAAGGAGTAAAATGGAAAAGAGCATAGCTTCATTTACCGAGAGCCTGGATGAGACATTCAGGCTCTCTGACAAGAACTGGAAAATGTATTCGCCGCTGACGCTTGCGTATATCGGGGACGGGGTTTATGACCTGGTGATCAGGACCATCTTTGTGAAGCGGGCGAACTGCCAGCCTCAGAAGCTTCACCAGAGAGCGTCGGCCTGCGTGAACGCGAAGGCGCAGTCGCGGATGATCCGCGCTCTGCGGCCGCTTCTGACGGAGGAGGAAGACGGGGTATACCGCCGAGGCCGCAACTCCAAGCCGTACACGAAGGCGAAGAACGCCACTATGGAAGAGTATCTGGAAGCGACGGGATTTGAGGCGGTGATCGGATATCTGTACCTGCAGAAGGAGTACGGCAGGCTGATCGAGCTGGTCGCGCGCGGCCTGGAGGAATTATAAAAGGAGCGGAAAGCGAAGATGAAGCGTATGGATGAAAACAGGGGGTCAAACCAGAGAGATGCGGGCGGGAGAAGGGCGCGCCCGGCGGAAGCCTCCGGTGCGGGAAAAGCCGGCGGCAGAACGTATGGGGTGAAGTCCGCGGACAGAGCGGGTGCACACAGAAGAGATATGAACAGGGCGTCCGCGGACGGAGCGGATACACATAGAACGAATACAGACAGAGCGGATATGGACAGGAGGGCGGCGCACAGGGCAGCCGCGGACGGAGCGGATAACGGTGAGGACGCGCGCATCGTGGAGGGCAGGAATGCCGTGATCGAGGCTTTCCGTTCGGGGCGCGAGATCGAGCGCCTGCTGATCCAGGACGGCTGCCAGGACGGCCCGATCCAGACGATCAGGCGCGAGGCCAGAAAACATGATACCGTGGTCGATTTTGTGCCGCGCGCGCGCCTGGATATGATCTCTCCGGGCGGGAAGCATCAGGGAGTCATCGCGTATGCGGCGGTCTGCGAGTATGCGGCGGTGGACGATATCCTGGAGGCGGCACGCGCAAAGGGGGAGGATCCGTTCCTGATCCTTCTGGACAATATTGAGGATCCGCACAATCTTGGCGCGATCATCCGCACGGCCAATCTGGCCGGGGCGCACGGCGTCATCATTCCGAAACGCCATGCCGTGGGGCTGACGTCGACCGTGGCCCGGACGTCCGCGGGGGCGCTGAATTACACGCCGGTAGCCCGTGTGACGAACCTGGGAAATACGATTGAAGAGCTGAAAAAAGAGGGCATCTGGTTTGTATGCGCGGCCATGGATGCGGAACCGGCATATAACCAGAATCTGACCGGGCCGATCGGCCTGGTCATCGGGAGCGAGGGCGAGGGCGTCAGCCGCCTCGTGCGCGAGAAGTGCGATTTTGCCGCGTCGATCCCGATGAGGGGAGATATCGATTCCCTGAACGCGTCGGTGGCGGCCGGCGTGCTGGCATATGAGATTGTGCGCCAGAGGATGCAGGCAGGAGAATAAATCATGAAGGACTGGGGCAAAATCAGAAGAATCTCCCGAAAAATAGAAGATAAGCTGACGGCATCCCGGCTGATGGTGGGCGGTTTCGCGGCCGTGATCCTGGCCGGCGGCATCCTGCTGACTCTGCCGGTATGCAACGCGGGCGGCAGGTGGCTGAATTTTGTGGATGCGCTGTTTACGGCGTGCTCTGCCGTGTGTGTGACCGGGCTTGTGACGATCGTGCCCGCCGCGCAGTTTACTATGTTTGGGAAGCTGATCCTGCTTCTGCTGATCCAGGTGGGCGGTTTCGGGATCGTAGTCTGTACGCTGGGCGCCTATCTGATCTTTCAGAGAAAGATCTCCGTGAAGCGCCGTGTCATGCTCCAGGAGCAATTTAATCTGGATACGCTGAGCGGGCTGGTCGCCCTGCTGAAATATGTGCTGTGCGGGACCTTTGTGGTGGAGGGCATCGGCGCGCTCGGCTACGCGTTCCAGTTTGTGCCGCAGTTCGGCCTGTGGCGCGGCCTCTGGTACTCTGTGTTTCACGCGGTCTCTGCGTTCTGCAACGCGGGGATCGACATTCTCGGGGACAGCAGCCTGCAGGGATATCAGCTGAATCCGCTGGTCAACGCGGTGACGGCGGGCCTGATCATCATGAGCGGGCTCGGCTTTGTCACCTGGCGCGACCTCCTGCGGATGCTTTCGCGCATTAAAAGAAAGGAGTGCAGCGTCCGCCGTTCCCTGCAGATGCTGAGGCTCAATACAAAGATCGCCGTGGTGACGACGCTGGTCCTTATTCTGGGAGGCGCGTGCCTGGTCTTCGGTCTCGAGTACGGCAACCCGGACACGCTCGGGAATCTCACGTTCGGCCAGAAATGCATGGCGTCTGTGTTCCAGTCCGTGACGACGAGGACGGCAGGATTTTTCACGATCCCGCAGAACCTGTTCCGCGAACAGTCCAGGCTGATCTTCTGCGTGCTGATGTTTATCGGGGGATCCCCGGGCGGCACGGCGGGAGGCATCAAGACGACGACGGCCGCGGTTCTGCTTCTGCACTGCCGCGCGATCCTGAAGGGAAATGAAGATGTGGAGTGCTTCCGCAGAAGGATCCCGCAGGCCGTTGTGCGGACGGCCTTTGCGGTGCTCACGGCGGCCTTCCTCACGGTCATCCTGGGGACGCTGCTGCTTGCGGCTACAGAGCATTCCGCGCTGATGCCGGCACTGTACGAGGTGGTGTCCGCGGTCGGGACCGTTGGACTGACGGCCGGGCTCACGCCGGTACTGACGACGGCAGGAAAATGGATCATTATTATTCTGATGTATATGGGACGTCTCAGCCCGGTCACGCTTGCGATCATGTTTGCGGGCAAAGGCGGCAGGCAGAGCGGAAGGAAGCTTCCGGAAGAAAGGATCATGGTTGGATAATGGGTAAACAGTATGCAGTATTCGGGGCAGGAGAATTCGGGTCAAGCGTTGCGACAGCGCTGCAGCAGCTTGGCTGGGAGATCATTGTGGTGGACAAGGATCCGGAGGTGATCCAGGAGATCGCGGATCAGGTGAGCTATGCGGTCTGCGCGGATCTTGACGATCCCGGAGTGTTTGAGAAGCTCGGCCTCCACGATCTGGACGGGGTGATCATCTCGATTACGGAGCGTCTGGAGACCAGCATTGTGGTCACGATGATGTGTAAGGAAATGGGGGTGCCGAGGATCCTGGCAAAGGCGCGGAACCGGACGCACGAGAAGATCCTGCGGAGCGTCGGCGCGCACAAGGTGATCTTTCCGGAGGTGGAAATGGGGCGCCGCATTGCGAAATACCTGGCGGCCGACAATTTTCTCGACTGGATCGAGCTGTCCCCGAAGTACAGCCTGGCGGAGGTGAACACGCCGGCAAAGTGGTGCGGCAGGGGCCTGCTCGAGCTGAAGGTCCGTGAGAAATATCATTTGAATGTGATCGGGATCAAGCGAGGGGACTCCGTCACCATCCATATTGATCCCAGGCAGCCGCTCTCGGCGGATGATATCCTGATCGTTGTCGGGGAAAACGAGGACCTGAATATTCTTCAGGAGTAAAGCGGCCGGCACGGCAGGGGACATGGAGGGTCTGACTGATGACAGATATGGCGGACGATTTACTGACAAAGCTGAAGCGCTACGGCGGCTCTGACTATTATCCGCTGCACATGCCGGGGCACAAAAGGCGGATCAGCCATTTTGAGCAGCCGTTCGCGATCGATATTACAGAGATAGACGGTTTCGATGATCTGCACCACGCGCAGGGGATTCTGCGGGAGGCGCAGCAGAGAGCCGCCAGGCTGTACGGCGCGGATGAGACGTATTACCTGGTCAACGGAAGCACCTGCGGGATCCTGGCCGCGGTGGCCGCGGCCGTACCGCGCGGCGGCAGGATCCTGATGGCGCGCAACAGCCACAGGTCCGTGTACAATGCGGTTTTTCTGAATGACCTGCACGCGGAGTATCTCTGCCCGCCGCTGGATCCGGCGCGGGGGATTGCCGGGAGCATTTTGCCGGAGGATGTGCACAGGATGCTGCGGGGAGGCGCAGGGGCTCATACAGTGGTGGTTACTTCGCCGACCTACGACGGCGTTGTGTCGGATATCCGGGCGATCGCGGAGGAAACGCACCGCGCCGGTGCGGTGCTGATCGTAGACGAGGCGCACGGCGCGCACTTCGGGATGCACCCGTATTTTCCAGAATCGGCGCTCTCCTGCGGCGCGGATATCGTGGTCAACAGCCTGCACAAGACGCTCCCGTCTCTGACGCAGACGGCGCTCCTGCATGTGCGCGGTGACCGGGCCGACCGGGAGAAGCTCAGGAGATATCTTGATATTTACCAGACCAGCAGCCCGAGCTACGTGCTGATGGCTGGGATGGATGCGTGTGTGAGCCTGCTCGAAAGACAGGGCAGGGAGCTGTTTGATGAATTTGTCGGGCGGCTCGAAAAAATGCGGGATGCGCTGCGGCAGATGCGGGTGCTGCACATGGTGGACGGCCGCGAGCGGGAGCTTCAGGCGTTCGGTTTTGACCGCTCGCGCATACTGATCTCACTGGAGCGAAGCACAATGACGGGCCCTGAGCTGGCGCAGATCCTGCGCGGGCGCTACCATCTGGAACCGGAGATGGCCGCCGCGGATTATGTGACGGCGATCATGACGGTGGCCGACGGACAGGAGGGGTTTGACCGCCTGACGGAGGCGCTTCTGGAGACGGACGCCGGGCTGCAGGCTGATCTGCGGCCTGCGGAGCCGGAAATGCGCAGGGATGCAGGGAAAGCAGAGACTGTGCACAGGCCGGGCACAGCAGAGCCGGGAAGTGCAGAAAGGACTGCTGCAGACTGGACGGGCAGGCCTGCGAGGCCGGGAAAGCGCAGGGACGCAGGGAAAACAGAGGCTGTGCGCAGGCCGTGCGCAGCAGAGCCGGGGAGCGCAGAGAAGACTGCTGCAGACTGGACGGAAGATGGGCCTGTGGAGCCGGAAATGTGCAGGGAAGCAGGGAAAGCAGAGGCCGTGCGCAGGCCCGGCGCAGCAGAGCCGGGGAGCGCAGAAAAAACCTCGGCAGCGGGGAGCCTCCGGGGGCGCTGGCCCCGAAATGAGGAAGCCATGAGCATCCGGGAGGCCCTGGAGCGGCCGGCGGAGCCAGTTTTGCTGCGGGAGAGCGCGGGCCGGGTGTCCGCGGAATATATCTATCTGTATCCGCCGGGGATTCCGCTTGTGGTTCCGGGCGAGCGGATATCCGGGGAGCTTCTGCGGGAACTGGAACACGATCAGTCCGTCGGGCTGAGGCTGCAGGGTCTGGCCGACCCTGACGGGACTTCTGTCAGGGTGGTCAGAGAAGAATAGAAGAGTTATTTTGCTGGCAGGATAATTATGGGAAAATTATTTTATGTGATGGGCAAGAGCTCATCGGGGAAGGATACTGTTTATGAAGAGCTTCTGACGCGCAGCGAGCTGGGCCTGAAGCCGTATATCATGTATACGACGCGCCCGATCCGCGCGAAGGAGACGGACGGCGTACAGTACCATTTCGTGACGGAGGGACAGCTGCGCGCGATGCAGGAAAAGGGGCAGGTCATCGAGCTGCGCTCCTACAATACCGTCTATGGGATCTGGTATTATTTCACGGCGGACAGTGAAGCGGTGGACATGGAACACTGCAGCTATCTGGCGCTGGGAACGCTGGAATCCTATCAGAAGATCCGCGGCTACTACGGGGAGGACCGCGTCGTACCGGTCTATATCGAGGTCGAGGACGGAAACCGGCTGGAGCGGGCCCTGAAGCGCGAGAGGAAGCAGGCCGTCCCGAATTATGACGAGGTCTGCAGGCGTTTTCTGGCCGACCAGAAGGATTTCTCAGAGGAAAATATCCAGAAGGCAGGGATTACGCGGCGCTTTCTGAATAATGACGACCGGCAGGTCTGCATGGATGAGATCGCAGAGTTTATTGCGGGGGAAACCGGGCTTTCCTGAGCTTTTTTTCGCAATAAACCGCAAGAAAGCGGTCATGTCCCGCAGGCGGTGCTTCACATTCACTTAAAAATGTGTTAAACTAAAACAAACAGACAGTGTGCAGACACCTCAGGGCTGAGGGATCGGGAGGCTGTAGCGGCCTGCCCGCCTCCTTCCTGAACAGAGCAGTTCGGAACAGAGACGAGTCTGACAATATACGGAGGATATGCGAAGCTATGGCGGGATTCAGGGACATGCTCGGACACAAGCAGGAGATCGCTCATCTGGAGCGCGCGATAGAGACTGGAAAGGTCAGCCATGCATATATATTTACCGGGGAAAAGGGGACGGGCAAGAAGCGCCTTGCGGACGCCTTTGCCATGACCCTGCAGTGTACGGCGGAGGGAGAGCGGCCCTGCGGAGTGTGCCATTCCTGCCACCAGGCGGCCAGCGGCAGTCACCCGGATATTATCTATGTCCGCCATGAAAAGCCGGCGAGTATCGGTGTGGACGACGTGCGCGCGCAGCTCTCGGGGGATATCCAGATCCGCCCCTACAGCGGCAGGTACAAGATCTACATAGTGCCGGATGCGGAGAAAATGACGGTTCAGGCGCAGAACGCGCTTCTGAAGACGATCGAGGAGCCGCCGGAATATGCGGTGATCCTCCTGCTTGCGGAGAACGACCAGGTGTTTCTGGAGACGATCCGCTCGCGGTGTGTGGTGATGCATCTGAAGCCGGTGCCGGACGATCTGGTCAGGGCTTACCTGATGGAGCAGCTGCAGATCCCGGATTATCAGGCGGATATCTGCGTGGCGTTTGCCCAGGGAAACATCGGCAAGGCGGTGCGGCTGGCCTCATCGGAGGACTTTGCCGCGATCAAATCCTCCGCGATGATGCTGATCCGCAATGCCGGGAAGATGGAGATCAGCGAGCTGATCGACTATGTCCGGCAGATCCAGGAGTACAAGGTTTCCATTCAGGACTATCTGGACATCCTTGCGCTCTGGTACCGGGATATGGTATATTTCAAGGCGACGCGCGATGTGGACGGCATCGTGTTCAAGGACGAGCTGCGGACGATCCGCGATACCGTCAGCTACTGCACGTATGAGGGCGTCGAGGACGTCATGAGGGCGATCGAGAGCGCCAAGTCGCGTCTGAGCGCGAATGTTAATTTTGATCTGACAATGGAGCTTCTGTTCCTTGTCATTAAGGAGAATATACATGGTTAAAATCATAGGAGTACGATTCCGGAATGCGGGCAAAATTTATTATTTTGACCCGAAAAATTACAAGCTCAGGGCCGGAGATCATGTGATCGTGGAGACGGTCAGAGGCGTCGAGTACGGAACGGTGGTCGGAAATATCCGAAGCGTAGAAGAGAAGTCCGTCGTCCAGCCGCTCAAGTCGGTGATCCGCGTGGCTACGCCGGACGACGACGCGAGAACGAAGCGCAACCGCGAGAAGGAGAGAGAGGCGCTTAAGATCTGCCAGGAGAAGATTGCCAGACACAATCTTGAGATGAAGCTGATCGACGCGGAATACACATTTGACAACAATAAAGTCCTGTTTTACTTTACCGCGGACGGCAGGATCGACTTCCGGGAGCTGGTCAAGGATCTGGCGGCCGTGTTTAAGACGCGCATCGAGCTGCGCCAGATCGGCGTCCGGGACGAGACGAAGATCCTCGGCGGGATCGGCATCTGCGGCCGTGTACTCTGCTGCAACAGCTACCTCTCGGAGTTCGCTCCGGTGTCGATCAAAATGGCGAAGGAGCAGAACCTGTCGCTGAACCCGACGAAGATTTCCGGGGCGTGCGGCAGGCTGATGTGCTGCCTGAAAAACGAAGAGGACACGTACGAGTATCTGAACAGCCGCCTCCCGGCGATCGGAGACACGGTGACGACGCTTGACGGCCAGAAGGGTGAGGTCAGCAGCGTCAACGTGCTGCGCCAGAAGGTCAGGATACTGGTCGATGTAGATGATGAGAAGGAACTCCAGGAGTACGATGTGAAGGAGCTGAAGTTCAGGCCGAGGAAGCGCAAGGAGAAGGGCGGAAAGAATAAGGACCGGGATAAGGACAAAGACCGTGAAAAAGAAAAGGGCGGCAGGGAGAAAGAAAATGCCGGCCGGAACAATGCCTCGGATAAGGAATTAAAAGAGCTGGAGGAACTGGAAAAGCTGGACAAAAAAGAAGGGAAATCAAAGCTGAATGACGATTGAGCTCAGGGAAGGGGAACGGCTGGACGATCTGCGCCGCAACGGTTACCAGATCATCCAGAATGAAAAACTCTTTTGCTTTGGCATGGACGCGGTTCTGCTCTCGGGGTTTGCCAGGGTGGAGCCGGGCGGACGCGCGCTTGACCTGGGGACGGGGACCGGGATCATACCGATCCTGCTGTCCGCGAAGACGCCCGGATCGTATTTTGCCGGGCTGGAAATATTTGAGAACAGTGTGGACATGGCGCGCAGGAGCGTGGCGCTCAACCATCTGCAGGAGCGGGTGGAGATCGTTCAGGGAGATATCAGAAAAGCCGGAGAGCTGTTTGCCCCGGCTTCTTTTGATACTGTCACCGCGAACCCGCCGTACATGACAGCCAGGCACGGTCTGGTCAACCCGGATCTGGAGAGGGCGGCGGCCCGCCACGAACTGCTGTGCACGCTGGAGGATGTCACGGCGGCTGCGGCGCGGCTTCTCCGCACGGGAGGACATTTCTACATGGTGCACCGGCCGTTCCGGCTGGCGGAAATCATCCGGACGCTCTCGGCATACCGCCTGGAGCCCAAGCGCATGCGGCTGGTCTATCCGTATGTGAACCACGAACCGAACATGCTGCTGATCGAGGCCGTGCGCGGCGGCCGGCCGAGGATGACGGTGGAGAAGCCGCTGATCGTGTTTGAGCGGCCGGGCGAGTATACGGAGGAAGTCCGGGAGCTGTATGGGTACTGAGCGGCAGCCAAGGATGTGGACGAGGTTCGGGAGTTGTACGGGTACTGAGCGGCGAACGGGATGTGGGCAGGGCTCAGGGATTGTACAGATGCTGAGTGACGGCTGGGATGCGGTCGAGGATGACGGTGGAGAAGCCGCTGATCGTGTTGGGGGGCCGGGCGAGTACACGGAAGGGATTCGGGAGCTGTACGAATACTGAGCAGCGGCTGACCGAGGATGACGGTGGAGAAGCCGCTGATCGTGTTTGAGTGGCCGGGCGAGTATATGGAAGAGGTTCGGGAGCTGTATGGATACTAAGCGAGCGGGATATGGACGAGGTTCGCGGAACTATGCAGATACACTATGCGGATATTGAGCGGGCAGCAGAGATGTGGACGAGGATTGGGAGCTGTAAGAATTAATTACAGATGAGTTATCAGTATGAAACGGGGAGGGGCAGAGACATGAAGCAGGAATATGAAAACAGGGCAGGGCAGGCGTGCGTTTCTGCTGAGGATCAGGCCGGGCCGGGCCGTTTATACCTGTGCGCGACGCCGATCGGCAATCTGGAGGATATCACGATGCGCGTGCTGCGCACGCTGAGAGAGGTGGATCTGATCGCGGCGGAGGATACGCGAAACAGCCGGAAGCTTCTGAATCATTTTGAGATCCGGACGCCGATGACCAGCTATCATGAATACAACAAGATTGAGAAGGCCGCTGTGCTGATCGGAAAAATGCAGGAGGGGATGAATGTCGCGCTGATCACGGACGCCGGGACGCCCGGAATTTCCGACCCGGGGGAGGAACTGGTGCGCATGTGCTGCGAGGCGGGGATTGAAGTGACTTCACTGCCGGGGGCCTGCGCCTGCGTGACTGCCCTGACGATTTCCGCGCTCCCGACAAGACGCTTCTGCTTTGAGGCGTTTCTGCCTCTGGAGAAAAAGGAACGCCAGCAGATCCTGGAGGAGCTGAAGACAGAGACGCGCACGATCATACTGTATGAAGCGCCGCACCGCCTGCAGCGGACACTCAGCGAGCTGCTGGAAACGCTCGGGGACAGGCGGGCGAGTATCTGCAGGGAGCTGACGAAGAGACACGAGACCGCCCTGCGGACGACCCTTTCCGGGGCTGTCGGCTGGTATGAAGCACACGAGCCGAAGGGGGAGTGCGTGATCGTTCTGGAAGGGCAGAGCCGGAAGCAGCTGGAGCATGAGGAACAGAAGGACTGGGAAGCGATCGACATCCGCGCACATGTACAGATGTACGAGGCGCAGGGGCTTGACCGCAGGGAGGCGATGAAGCAGGCCGCGAAAGACCGGGGCATTTCGAAACGCGAGGTGTATGCGGCCCTGCTGGAGCCGGATACAGAATTTCGCGGATAGAGAATGACAGATATGTTGTACGATAAGGATATCAGGGAGCCTCTGTTTGATTTTCTGGAGGCCCGCTATGAAAAGGTGCGCGTGATCGAGGAAAAGCAGATGGGCCGGTCGCGCGCGGATATTGTGATGGTGCTTCCGGGGGCGCTGGTCGGCATCGAGATCAAGAGCGATGCCGACACTTACGCGCGTCTGGCGCGCCAGGTGAAGGATTACGACCAGTATTTTGATGCGAATTACATCGTGGCGGGAACCAGCCATGCGATGCATATCGAAGAGCATGTACCGGAGCATTGGGGGATCATCACCGTGGAAGAGGACGGCGGCGAAGCCGACTTTTACGTACTGCGCAGGGCGCGGGAGAATGTGAACGTGGACTGGAAGCGGAAGCTGGGGCTTCTGTGGAGACCGGAGCTTGTGCGGATTCAGGAGAAAAATATGCTTCCGCGCTATGCGGGCAAGAGCAAACAGTATGTTGTGCAGAAAATTCTGGAGACAGTGCCGCAGGAGATCCTGCGGGAGCAGATCAGCGAGGAGCTCTTCGAGCGGGACTACCGGGAGATCGCACAGGAGATCGCAGAATACCGGAGCACGAGAGAGGCCGGAAAGCGCCGGAAACCGGCAAAGAAAAAAGCGCGGCGGGGCTGATGAGTGCCAGGTGACAACGAGAAAAAACCGGCGGGAAGCCCGGGCTGATGCAAAAGAATGCCTGGAGGCAATGAGAAAAGGGTTGACAGGGAAGCTCGGAGCTAACGCGAAAGAGTGCCCGGCGGCAATGAGAGAAGGGTTGACAGGGAAGCTTGGAGCTGACGTGAAGAGTGCCCGGCGGCAATGAGAGAAGGGTTGACAGGGAAGCTCGGAGCTGACGTGAAAGAGTTTCTGACGGCAATGAAAGAAGGGTTGACAGGGAAGCTTGGAGCTGACGTGAAAGAGTTTCTAACGGCAATGAGAGAAGAGGTCGGCCTGGAAGTTTGGAGCTGATAAAGAAGGAATGGCGGAATGGATAAGAATCTGGAAGAAAGAAAAATGGCCGGACCAGATTATGCGGGTGCAGCGGATACAGGCAGAACGCGAAAGGTGCTGCGTGCGGCCGTCCTGCCGGAAGGGGACGGAGAAAAACTGGAGCGCTATCTGAGAAAAAATCTGGAATTTACCAGGGCCCAGATCAGGAGTATGAAATTCCGCCCCGACGGTATCGTAGTGAACGGCCGCCGCACCCGTGTCAGCTATATCCTGCAGGCAGGAGATGTACTGGAGCTTCGCCTGGAGGCAGAGGAAGCGTCGTCGGAGAAATTAAAAGATTCACAGGCCGGGGCCGTGGACTGTGAAGCCGGATCGCCGCTGTCTGTCTGGCTAAAGCAGCATGTATTGTATGAAGACGGCGACATGATCCTTGTGTGGAAGGATGCGGGGCAGGTAATTCACCCGGCGCACGGCCACCACGCTGATACACTCTCAAATCTCCTGTATGCCTGTTTTGAAGAAAAAAAGGAAAAGGTGGTCATCCGCAGCATCGGGCGGCTTGACCGGGATACGAGCGGCATCGTGGTGTTTGCGAAGAATAAAACTGCTGCCGGGCGTTTGTGGAGACAGAAGGAACAGGGGATTTTCTGGAAGGAGTATCTGGCACTGTGCGAGGGACATTTCACGGAGGCGGACGCAAAGCAGACGCGGGAATGCGTTCTGTCTGGCCGCGGCCAGTGGATATCCGGCCTGCCCGGTTGCGGCCAACAGAAATCTGGTCTGCCCGGCGTTGTCCTGACCGGCTGTGGCCAACGGAAATCTGGTCTGTCCGGCGTCGGCCTGCCCGGCTGCGGCCCGTGGAATCCTGCTTTGCCTGGCGCTGACCTGTCCGGAGATGATCTGGATCTGCCCGGCGGAAGCCTGCCCGGTCTGACCTGGCAGGTTATCGATGCTCCGATTGCCCCTGCCTCCGGTGAGCTTATGAAGATGTGCATTTGTCCGGATGGGAAACCTGCGGTTACGTATTACCAGATGGCGGAGCAGTATGAGAACCGTGCATTGCTGCGCGTGCGAATCGCGACCGGACGGACGCACCAGATTCGGGTACACATGGCTTATTTGGGGCATCCGCTTGTCGGAGACGTGCTTTACGGAAATGAGAGCGAATGCGGATCCGGGCTGCAGCTGTGCGCGTGGAAAGTCAGGCTGCTGCAGCCTTTCACCGGAGAAGAGATTACCGTGCAAAAGGAACCAGTCACTGCTTATCAGATTTGAGTTCGTTCCCTTTTCTTCTGTGCTTAGCCGAGTCTGCCATTTATATAGAATTCCTCTGCCATGCTTTAACTGAAATCTGCCGGAACCGGCACAAATAATTATTCAGATGAGATTGTCCCGGGTCTGTACGGCGCGGGACACATCTCTTTTAGAACCGGAACGTTTATCCGGTCATAGAATGTAGACATTTCTCATTTGTATATTTCCGGCGGCTTTTCATATCCGCCGTTTCTTAAGCACACAGCTCTTCAGGGGTGTGCTGCAAGGGAGAGGGACCGCATGAATTCTTCGACCGAATGGGCAGAAGCGGCCAGCTTCAGGTAATGACGCAGTGTTTTGCTGTCCCTGTTCAAAAGAATATCATTCTTCAGACCGTCTGGCAGCTCGCCGGGCAGATCATCCAGCAGGTCGAGTACTGCTTCTGCCTTGCCTTCTGCCTTACCTTCTGCTTTACCTTCCTCCCTGCCTGCGGCACGCTCACTTTCCAGCATCTCCTGCAGTATCATATACCTCGCCTCCATTTCACGGCTCGCCTTCACCTTGCGGACAGCAGCCTGCAGCAGCCGTACATAATCATCTTCAAATTCTTCTGTACTTTTTTTCAAATCTGATCCTATGTATTGCAGAAAGCTGACAAGCTTTTCGGACACATCATCCGGATTTTTGCCGCAGGTACTCAGGAATACGGTCGTCTGTCCGTCAGGAAGCAGAAAATCGGTTTTCTCCTGACATGTGTTTTGAAAGACATAGCGGTAATTTTCGTATCCAAATGGATCAAAATCACAGATAAAGATTACAAAAGTATCCGGGAGATTTCCATAGCTGTGGCCCCGCAGCAGCAGATCCATGTCAAGCTGACTGCGATAATATCGTGCTCTGCGAGCCAGATACGGTTTCCGGATCACCTGCATTTCAATGTTGTACCGGGTGTGACGTTCATCCTGCGCCTCGACATCCAGACGCACTCCTTTATAGTCCGGATGGTATATCAGGCTCTTTTCGAGATTGACTGTTAATTTCCCTATCGGAAATCCGAGTACCATTTCGAGAAAAGGCCTGCAGTTCTCGGATTCGCACATCACTGCCCCAAACATAAAATTGTCTTTTAATGTCAGCGTTTCTAATTTACTTTTAATGTTTTCTTCCATTCACTTTCCTCCACTTTGCAGCAGAGGAATCCTATGCGTTCATTATAGAACAGACACGGAAGAAATTCAAGAAACATTTTGTTGCGTGATATAGGATCAGGAGCAGGGCAAAGACCAGGACAGAAAACAGAAAGCAGAAAACAGAAAACAGAAAACAGAAAACAGAAAACAGAAAACAGAAAACAGAAAACAGAAAACAGAAAACAGGGGGACAGCTGCCGGCATGCGCAGAGTGGGAGAGGTCCGGAATGCCCGGTGCCATGTGGTTTGACAAGTGTCCGGAATACCCCGGAATGCCCCGGCATCATGCTGCTTGACAAGTATATTCCCGGCGCTGTAAAATTGAAAAGAGATTAATTTGAGTCGATATGCAGGGAGAAACTACAGAACAAAAGAAAAAATGGAGGTGTTTCAAATGAGTGGGGTAAGACAGAAGGTACAGGAGATGATCGCGGCATATTCGTGCTGTGCGGAGCTTAAGGCGGCCGGGCAGGCATGGCTTGATGCGGAGGGAACGGATCAGGAGAAGACTGCGACGGAGAATCTGCTGGCGGAGATCGAGGCGGATGTCATGTCGATTGACGGCCTGATCGCATTTGCGGGCTCGGAGGCCGGTGCAAAGGTGTTCGGAGACAGGGCGGCCGCGATATTGGAGCATGCGAAGGAAGTCAAGGCGAACGGCGGCATGTACTGCGACTGTCCGGCCTGCACGGCGGCGCTTGCAGTGAAAGCCATGCTGAGCTGAAGTAATGTAAAAGGGTCCCATAAAAGGGGGATCCCGAAAGAGAAACCCCAAAAGGGAGACCGTAAAAGACGGATGGCGTTCTATGAGAAACGGCCGGATGCTTTCGCGGTTTTCTTTTTGTCGTAAAAGTAAGCGTATGTAAATATGCCAACTTTAATGTTGATAGCAAATATCAAGGATTTTCTCCTGTATGTCAAGTAATAAAAAAAGTTTTTTCCAACTTTTTGAGCTTTGTTACGTGTCGTGTTACCAACAGGTCTTATAATGACCTAAAGTCGGTCGTACTGTGCAATTTCGAAAAATAATTTGGCCCAATATGTAAAATACTATACGTTTTCACATGATTTTGGCGAGTATTCCACAAAATAGTCTGATATCTGACAGCAATCATGTTGAGCCGTATACGCAGTATGACCTTGGTTATAGAGAGATTCTATGGTTTTTGCGGCAGTAGTACAAAGAAAGGACAGTTGCTATGAACAAAAAGCAGGTATTCATATTGGAGGTTATGAACAACCAGAAGGGTACATGGCAGGGACAGCTCCGCTGGATCGATGGAAAGAAAGACCGCTCCTTCCGAAGCGCTCTGGAACTGCTTCATCTGGTTGATTCTGTGATCAATGAAGAAGAAGACAAGCCGGCCGACCCGGCAGCCATGTGGAGCACGGGGACAGTCGGCAATCAGAAGGATTTGCTTTGACAAAGGTGTGGTGACGCTATGAAAAATGTAATAAAGATTCGTTTGTTTGGCTCTGTGCAGCTGACAAATGATACGGCGAGTATCTGTGAAAATCAGATACATTCTCACAGGCTGCTGACATTACTGGCTTATCTGATCGTCCACAGGGACGACCGTGTGCCGAACGGGACATTGTATAAACAGTTTATCGGTGAGAAATCGAAGAATCCGGCGGCGACGCTGAAAAATCTGATGTATCGGCTTCGCACGCTGCTGAAGGCACTGGGAGATGAAGAATATA
Organism: uncultured Lachnospiraceae bacterium; assembly: GCA_947628955.1. Lineage (GTDB taxonomy): Bacteria > Bacillota > Clostridia > Lachnospirales > Lachnospiraceae > Choladousia. The sequence goes on from CANRBX010000012.1 coordinate 57,308, forward strand.
TCTGCACCCTGCAGGATGAATACCGGTGGAATCCGGAGATTCCCGTTCAGGTGGACTACGAACACTTTGAGGGACTGCATACGCAGATTCTTGCGGAGCAGGATCCGGAGCGGAAAAAGGATTTATGTATCGAGGCCATAGAGTGCTACAACGGAAACTTTTCCCCGGAAATTGCGGAGGAGCGATGGATTGTTTCCAGCGTCGTCCAGAATCAGACGCAGTATATAGAAATCGTAAATATCCTCGGGAAAATATACGAAAAAGAGAAGGAATGGGAAAAGCTTGAGGCGCTGTGCAGAAAGGCGCTGGCCCTGGAACCGTTCGAGGAAGATTTTCACAGCCTGCTGATCAGAAGCCTGCGGCAGCAGAACAAATTCAGCCAGGCGATGGAGCAGTACGAAAGCGCGAAGAAAATCTTCTATGAAAACTTCGGGGTCTGGGATCAGGAAAAGCTGCGGGCCTCCTTTGAGCGGGAAACACAGAATCCCACGGCGCTGATCATGGATCTCTCAGATATACAGGAAGAATTCATGGAAAAGGATCCCCCCATGGGGGCGTCCAATAAAACAAGTTCAGATTGTTTTCGGAGTGCGGCATGATTTCGGTCATGCCGCGCTTCCGTTTATGAGGTCGTTCAAAAGTGAGGCAGGGAGTATCCCGATATAGTTGTAGCTGATGTCTACATCCTGTACCCGGTGTCCGCTGGACTTGTCCGGCGCGTGAACGTAGACCGCCTTGACCAGATCGTTCAGGATTGCAGATGTAAGCTCCGTCAGACAGAGATACTTCTTCACCGTGCGGATGAAACGGTCTACATTGTCCGCCTGATCCTCCTGCTCGGAGATTTCCTTAGTCAGAACAGTAATTCTTTCCCGCAGCTCCGTTTGCTCCTTTTCGTAGTCGTCGGAAAGCATTTGAAATCTCGCCTCACTCAGCCGTCCCGCTACCATATCCTCATAGATCCGCTTGAAAAGCCTGTCAAGCTCGGCGATACGGTT